>JAUPVZ010000030.1 GCA_030916795.1 Patescibacteria group bacterium | reverse complement strand
CGGCGAAGTGGTAAATATCGAAAAACGTGCCAAAACCCACTTTGTCGGCATTCTCGAAGAAGAAGCCGGCTCATATTTTCTAGTACCCGACGACCGCAAACTATATGTTGATATTCTACTTTCCCCCACTCCCGACCTCTCGGCGCTAGACGCCAAAGTGGGCGACAAAATCTTGGTCGAGATGACCAGCTGGTCCGCGGGTGAGAAAAATCCCGTCGGCCGGATTATCGAAGTTATCGGCGCCCCCGGTGCCCACGAGACCGAGATGCGCTCTATCGTCATGGAACGCGGTTTTGTGCTCCATTTCCCACCAGCGGTTGAAGCCGAGGCCGATACTATCAAAAAAGGTGCTACTGCCCATATACAAGCCGAGGCCCAAAACCGCCGCGACTTCCGCTCTATCTTTACTTGTACTATTGACCCGCTAGATGCCAAAGATTTTGACGATGCGCTATCTATCCAAAAGTTAGACACCGGCGACTATGAGGTGGGTATCCATATTGCCGATGTTTCGCACTATGTCCGCCCCGGTACTGCCCTCGACAAAGAGGCGCGCAAGCGAGCCACCTCTATCTACCTGGTAGACCGCACTGTCCCTATGTTGCCCGAGGTACTGTCCAACAATGTTTGCAGTTTGGTCCCCCACGAAGATCGTCTCACTTTTGGGGCGGTGTTTGTGATGGATATAAAAGGTAATATCAAAAAAGAGTGGTATGGTCGCACTATTATCAATTCTGACCGCCGCTTTACCTATGAAGAAGTGCAGGAAATATTAGACGCTGGTCAAGGCGAACAATACGACCACCTGCTGGCCCTGCGCGATATGGCCCGCGGTTTACGTGAGAAAAAGATCGAAGCCGGCGCGATTAGCTTTGAAGATTCTGAAGTCCGGTTTAAATTAGATAAAGATGGTAAACCCCTAGAGGTTTATAAAAAAGAACGGATCGAATCAAACCTATTGATCGAAGACTTTATGCTCTTGGCCAACAAAAAAGTGGCCGAGTACGCCGCCAAGGCGCACAAGGGCGACGACAATGCCTTTGTCTATCGTATCCACGACTACCCCAATATCGACAAAATCGTCAATCTGCAAAATTTCCTTGCCCCCCTTGGTTACAATATCAAAATTGAAGGCGAATCTATTACCCCCACCGAGCTCAACAACTTGTTAGAAAAAGCCAAAGGTGCCCCCCGAAGAAGATATTATCAACCGCGCCACCGTGCGGGCAATGTCCAAAGCTATCTACTCGACCCGCAATATTGGGCATTGGGGGCTAGCTTTTACCTATTACACCCACTTTACTTCCCCGATCCGGCGCTACCCCGACGTACTGGTCCATCGCTTGCTGGCCGACTATCTGGCCGGCAAAAAGCCGACACCCGCCACCCTTGTCTCGATTGCCGAAGATGTGGTGCATTCGACCGAGATGGAAATAAAGGCCGCCGAAGCCGAACGCGAATCTATCCGCTACAAACAAGTTGAGTTTATGTTAGAAAAAATCGGTCAAACTTTCGCTGGGGTTATCTCTGGTGTCACCGAGTGGGGTATCTTTGTGGAGGAAAATGACACCAAAACTGAAGGGCTGGTCCGCCTTGGTTCCCTCGGTGACGACTTTTACGAATACGATGAGAAAAAGTTTGCTATCATCGGCAAAAAACATGGTACCGCTTTTCGCCTGGGCGACAAAGTAAAGATGAAATTGGTTGGCGCCGACCTGTCAAAAAAAACTATCGATTTTGAATTTGTGAAATAAAGTATGGATAAAAAAACAATAGATACATACAACAAAATGGCCAAGGCCTATGATGATGAGACTATTGATTTCTGGGACGAATTTCCAAATTCCTTTTTTGAAAAATTTATTAGTTTAGTCGATGGTAAAGTATTAGATCTAGGTAGTGGGCCAGGCCGAGATGGCTTGATTCTAAAAAATAAGGGAATTGATGTTGTATGTTTAGACGCCTCTGAGTCTATGGTTCAACTATCAACAGCCAGGGGTCTAGAATCAGTCATCGGAGACTTTTTAGACTTACCCTTTTCCGATAAATCTTTTGCTGGAGTTTGGTCATACACTGCTCTTCTCCATCTTCCTAAAAACAAAATGTCCGAGTCATTAGTAGAAATAAAAAGAGTATTAGTCGACGGAGGAATTTTAGGTTTAGGTATGATTGAAGGCAACACCGAAGAATATCGAGAAAGTTCTGGAGTAAATATGCCGCGTCTTTTTTCTTTTTATCAGCAAGATGAATTAGAAAATATTTTAAAAAATCACGGGTTTGAGATTATTTATTTTGAATCATTTATCCCTCGCTCCAAAAATTATCTAAATTTTATTGCTAAAAAAGTGAATTAATTTACTTGCAATAAATTTATGGATTGCTACGCTATAAATATGAAAGCCAATTACGCCAAGTTGCTACAACTCCTCCTTGCCACCTCGAGTGGAGGTTTTGCTGGTGCGTAATTCCCAAGTTTGGAATCAAATACCCGCAAGCCCTCCACTCGGAGGGCTTTTGCTTTGTTTGGTCTTTTCACCACAAGAAGGAGAAGAAAAATGATAGGAGAAAATAGCCCTATCGCCCACCCGCCGGTCACCCCCGACTGGAACCCGGAGACGGGCACACCTACTGGGCATATCAGCCCGTACCCGCGCCCGGTTTTGGCGATAGCGGGCGATGTCTTGGTATTGCTTCTCCGGCTGGAGTTGAAAAAGGAAGAACGGTGGACCCGTCGCTAATTCTAGTCCACCTTTCCTCTCCTCCCGCCCCCACCCCCCCGGGCAGGTCGGAAGAGCGT
>JAUPVZ010000029.1 GCA_030916795.1 Patescibacteria group bacterium | reverse complement strand
TCACAACTAGCCGCTAGTCTATGCCTAACCACCAAGCTCCAAAAAACTGCTGGTTGTGTTCTCGCTAATATTGGGTCCCAGACCACCTCGATTATTATCTTTGAAGAGGGTTTGCCTATTTCTATCCGGGTCTTTCCGATTGGCTCTACCGATATCACCAACGATATTGCTCTCGGTTTCCAAATCCCCCTCGAAGAAGCCGAGCGGATAAAAACTGGTGACTCCGAATCTGGCGCTCCACAGAAAAAGCTAAACGAGATTATTGAGGCACGCCTCTCCGATATTTTTGAATTTATAGAAAATCATCTAAAACGTTTGGGCCGCAATGGTCTACTGCCAGCGGGGATTATTATTACCGGTGGTGGTTCGGGCATTTCCGAAATCGAGCATCTAGCTAAAGAATATTTTAAGCTGCCAGCCAAGGTGGCTATGCCCGCCGTGTCCAGTACTTCTCGTAACCAAATCCGTGATACCGCTTGGTCTGTCGCTTATGGGCTGTGTATTTTTGGAGCCGATAGTGAAGCTGAAGAATCAATGGGCCTCAAAATCGCCCGCGAGACCAAATATAATATTATCCGCTGGATCAAAGAACTATTACCCTAAATAGGCAAAGTTTGCCTATTTTTAGTAGCCGTCCAACCGGCTATTTTTGGTCCAGAGAGATAATTTGCTTTTTGCTCTCCTTTTGTTACCATAGACTCATCATTTTGCGAATAACTGTCCTATTTCATGCCTAAAATTCAACCAGAAATCGAAGCTTTTGCCCGCATCAAAGTTATTGGTGTCGGTGGTTCCGGAACAAATGCTGTTAATCATATGGTCAATGCCAAAGTCCGCGGTGTCGAGTTTATCGCGATGAATACTGATGCTCAACATTTACATGCCTCGGTTGCCCAGAAAAAAGTCCACATCGGCAAAAACCTTACCCGTGGTTTGGGTACTGGTATGGACCCCGAGATTGGTCGCAAGGCCGCCGAAGAAAGTCTAGAAGATATTCAGAATGTAATGAAAGGAGCTGATATGGTTTTCGTCTCTGGTGGTCTAGGTGGTGGTACCGGTACTGGGGCTATGCCGGTTATTGCGCGTACCGCCAAAGAGCAAGGCGCTCTCACTGTGGCGGTTGTCACCAAACCTTTTATTTTTGAAGGTAAACATCGTATGATGCTGGCCGACAAGGGTCTAGCCGAATTACAAAAAGAAGTAGACGCCGTAATTGTTATCCCTAACGACCGCCTACTAGGAATTATTTCCAAAGATACTACCGCCGAACATGCGTTTGCGATGTGTGACGAAATCCTGCGCCAAGCGGTGGAAGGTATTTCCAATATCATCACTATCCCTGGTATTATCAACGTCGACTTTGCCGACATCCGAGCGATTATGCAAAATGCTGGCTCGGCGCTTATGGGTATCGGCAATGCTTCGGGCGAAAATCGCGCTGTCGAAGCCGCCCGCAACGCTATCAACTCACCTCTCCTCGACCTGTCGGTCGATGGCGCCAAGGGTGTACTCTTCACTATTGCTGGTGGTTCCGATATGACAATGTTCGAAATTCAAGAAGCCGCCAAGGTTATTACCGAATCTATCGATACCGACGCCAAGGTTATCTTTGGGGCTATCCACGACGACAAACTCAAGAAATCCGAAATCAAGGTTACCGTTATCGCTTGCGGCTTTCCAGAATCACAGAAAAAGAAGGGGGGAATATTTGGTTTTGAAACTGCCGGCAAAGAAGAAAACAATAAGGATCGCCCCCAAACCACCCCTGCCCCACTTCCCCAAGGCGCTCCGACTCTCCGCCAGCAACCAGCTCCTCGCCCTCAAATAATCGATCAAGAAAAAACCGAAAACGAAGACGATGATGACGATTGGTCATCTATTCCCGCTTTCTTGCGCCGAGGAAATAAAAAATAATTTTGTTGAAAACGAAAACCTCCCCGCTGGCCAAGGCCAGCGGGGAGGTTTTCGTTTTACCCCCTCTCTGCTACAATGAATCAACATTTTTAATTTAAATAATATTTTATGACATACGACCTAATAATAATCGGGGGTGGCCCAGCCGGAGTGTCGGCTGGCGTTTACTCGGCCCGCAAAAAATTAAAAACTCTTATCCTGACCAGTGACTTTGGTGGCCAGTCCAGTATTTCTCCTGATATCCACAATTGGATTGGCACCAAATCTATTTCGGGTAGGGACTTGGCCAAGTCGCTAGAAGACCATATTCGTGCCTACGAAAGTGCCGATTGCGTGATTAAAACAGGCCAGGCAGGCAGGGTGGCCAACCTAAGCCAAACAGGTGATATTTTTTCAGTTGAAACTGAAGATGGATCCAAAGCAGAAGGTAAGGCCGTGGTTATTACCGCCGGCTCAATTAGACGCAAATTAGAGGTCCCTGGGGCTAATGAATATGACCAAAAAGGTCTCACCTACTGTGCCTCTTGTGACGGGCCAATGTTTGCCGACCAAGATGTAGTGGTGATTGGTGGGGGCAATGCTGGTTTTGAATCGGCTGCCCAATTACTTGCCTACTGCAAATCAGTTACTCTTTTGCACAAAAATAATGAATTTAAAGCCGACAAAATTACCGTGGATAAAGTTTTGTCTCACCCTAAAATGACGGCCATTTTAAATGCTGAAATTGTCGAAGTAAAAGGCGCCAAATTTGTCACCAGCTTGGTGTACAAAGACAAAATTAGTGGCGAAACCAAGGAATTGCCCGTTACTGGTATTTTTGTGGAGATTGGCTTTATGCCCAATACTGCTTTTGCCAAAAGCATATTAGAGACCAACGATTTTGGCGCCATAAAGATTGACCCTCAAACCCAGCGCACCAGCTTAGATGGTGTTTGGGCCGCTGGCGACTGTACTGATGCCCTGTACCACCAAAACAATATCGCCGCCGGCGACGCTGTCAAAGCGGTTGAAGATGTGTATCGGTGGCTGCATTTAAAATAGACTATATAGAAACAAAATCCCCCAGGGCGCGCTCCGCGCGCCCTGGGGGAACTTTCAATTCCGACATCGTAAGAGGTTTCTGTTCCTCCGGCGAACAATTACCGGCTCACACAAACGCCAAATCCTGGCCTTGGCAAGCCCGGCCACCCACCACAACGCCAAGTAGAGACAGAAAATAGGAATGGCAAACAATATCGCCCTCCACACGAAGCCATTCATCAACAAGGCAACAAGGGCTACTAATATTGCGCCCATCACCAATGAGAATGCGAGAACGACCAGCGGCGCCACCACCCACCACTTTATCCGCCTTCGCCACAGCCCCACCGTAGTACGTACCAATGGCTGACCATCAAACAGATGGAGATACTTCCAGTCCCAGGTAGGCGCGATAAAGTGACTTTCATTTATCGCCACCCCCTTAGCTACCGGTGAGCCAGCATAGAGCCAGCGCTTTTCGCTGTCGTCATCAAAAATCCAGTTTTGATATTCCTTTCTGAAAGGGTTGTCTGTTTCTATCCCTGACCAGTCATCGTCGACCAAGAGGTCGCGATATTCCCCATCCGTATACCAGGGTTTTGCCATGAGCCACTTTTTCGGCGACGGCATACCGGTCTTCTCACTGTAGAGAACAGCGCCAATAACAGAGTGAGGGCCGACTTCCTTGGCTCGAAAAACTACCGGCTTGGGCCCACCTGACCCGATTTTCACCAGTCGGCGCTCAACCTCATGCCAAACCATCTTCGTTCGCCGGCTTGTCCAGACTGCAAGGATAAGTAGCACCCAGACCCCATCCTTGCCCGACAGGACTTCGACATCCTTGTCGTCCAATGACCACTTCACCAGAATCTCGCCTGCCTGTGTGTCATTTGGCACATACGCTGACAAAAACATAAATCCTCCTTCCTGAGAGGGTTATATTGACCAACAATTCTGGGTTATTATTAACATTTTTAGATACTAGTGGCAATGGTTATATTTCTCGACTAAAAACTAAAAATTTGCTAGATTTTAGGAGTTGTTTGGGGCTAAATCCGCCGGGGCGGATCGCCCGAACAAATTGTAAATTTGTTTTAGGGCGGTTAGCTCAGTTGGTAGAGCGCAACATTGACGTTGTTGATGTCAGAGGTTCGAATCCTCTACCGCCCACAAAAATTTTCAATTTCCGACCACAAACCGCAAGGATATCGAGTTCACACAATGCCGAATATTTTTCGGTGTCATATTTTCACCCATAAACACATGGCCCAGGTGCCCGCCACAATTGGCGCACACTATTTCTGTCCGCAGACCATCAGCATCGACAGTTTTTAAAACTGCTCCAGATATTTCATCGTCAAAACTAGGCCAACCACAATCCGATTCAAATTTGTCTTTAGAGTTGTAGAGCGGGGCCTCACATTGTCGACAAACATAGACCCCGGTGGCTTTTGTATTTACATATTCGCCCGTAAAAGGCGCCTCGGTCCCCTTGTCGATAATCACGTGTTTTTCGGCGGGGGTGAGATTTTTCATTACTGTCATTATAACTCAGGCAGGGCGTATATCCCACATACACCTTGTCTTCCTTATAAAAAATTATAATTTCTTCTTTATTTGCTCCATCCACTCGTCCTTATATTTTCGATACAGTCCATAATCATTGGAATATTTTTTTACCAAATCTAGTTTAAGTTTGCTGTATTCCTCAACCACACCTGGGTGAGATCGAAAATAATCTCTCAAATTTATCATGTCTTTGACATGTGGGTGGGTAACTTCAAATATATGCAAATTCACTAGTCGTTCATTGTCTTTTTCTTTTACAAAAAGACGTGATCCTTGGTTGATATAATCACCTAAAGATTTATAGCCGAGTGCCTCAATTTTTTCTGACATCTCATCCGCAATTTTGATATTTTCAACCGTGATCAAAATATCAATCGTCGGCTTACCAGCAAGCCCAGAAACTGCAGTACTACCAATGTGTTCAATGGAAATTGCCTGATTAGAAAAAATTGGGTGCAAATATTTTACTTCGTCCTCAAACTTATTTTTCCATTCGGGGTTATATAGTTCGATTGTATACTTTCGATTTTTGTATTCTTTTTTTGTCATATATTGGCACCAAATCATCTATTTCAAATCTTCCAACAATTTATTAACATTAACTCTAATATACCTGTTAAGATACTCCACCCCCATATCAAAATTGTCAGCTTCAACAATGGAGAGAATTTTTTCCAACTTTTGCTTCAACTTTTGTTTATCAACTTCTTTTTCCTTCACCTCATTTTTATCACGATTATATATTTTGTAGCCCTGTGCTCGTTTTACATCCATAGAGAGGGACCTGACCATATTCACAACTTCTGTTTCCATTGTTGAAGTCAAAAGATTTCCCACAACTTCTCGCACATCCAAACCAGAAGCTAGAAAATTTTCTGCATTTTCCTCAATAATTCTCGAGAGTCCTTCGGTAAAATTTTCTAGCTCAATTTTTTCCAGACCTCTTATTTTTTGAGAAAGCTCGCTGAGTTTTTTTCCAAGTTCTACTGTTGGAACAATACTCATCAAAATATTTTCTTGTGGGATGACAACATCGGGCTCGGCGAGGTTTATTTTCTCTGCCCGTTCTTTTTCTAATTCTTCGGCTTTTTTCAAAATCTTAATTTTCTTTTCTATGTCAAAAGATTGTATTACTGCAATTAAATCTTCCTTAGATTTTATTTGGTCCGGGTCAATATTATTTTCTCTTAAAAAACCAGAAAATTGAGCATTAATTTCTTTTAACTCTTTTTTAGCTTGCTCAATTTTTTCTCTTTTTTCAACAACATCTCCCTCGTCGTAAATTGCGAGCTGTTTTCTACCAGATTCATACTTTGAAGAGTATCCTGTAAGCTCTTTTAAAGTCTCATCAACCTGAATATCAGTGTGTGTTGCGTAATTAACAGACTTATTTTCTGGCACTTTCATTATGACTATTCGCCCTTTTTCTTCTTCAGTAATTTCACTTTCACTTTTACTGCCCTTCCTTCGTTCTTGTTTTGTTGCCCACTCAAAAGCATAAATTAAGTCGCCCGAAACCGTCGCCCGGCCTTCCTGCGCTTCGAATCCTTCGTTTTTTATTTTTTCGGCATCCTTCTCGGAACTCGTGCCGTGTGTGATAAATTCGGGCGATTTCATGCGGAGAGAGGGAGATTCGAACTCCCGATACAGTTGCCCGTATGCCGGTTTTCGAAACCGGTGCCTTCAACCACTCAGCCATCTCTCCAGATGGGCAGGTAAAATCCGAGGAATTTACCTAGTGCCTACATCCTACCCTAACTCTTGGCTTTTTTCAAAAAAATGTTATATTAGTTTTGTTCGTTTTTTGGTGATTTTTGGCTAAAACAGTTTATTAAAACTGTTCGCCCAATCCGCCAAAGGCGGATTTAGGGCCCTATCGTCTAACGGTTAGGACATCGCCTTTTCAAGGCGGTAATCAGAGTTCGATTCTCTGTAGGGTCACACGAGACACAAAAGATTAAACTGCTTTAATCTTTTGTGCAAAGTGTGAAGTCGGAGGCATAATTTGCCAGCAGGCAAATAGCCAAGACCGGGTCTGGAAAATTCACTAGTGGCGACGAGTGAATTATTGTGGACCACAATAGATCAGCCTGCGAAGCAGACAATAATGATATAAGAAGATAGTTTAAGCGCCCAAGGAGATAATAAAACTGCTCGGGGAATCCCCCGAGCAGCTAGTAAATATCTTCCTCATGTGATTCTTTTGGCGACCTCTACCACTTTGCGCCGGCATACTTGGAAACGATCAAGTTGCATTCTCTCCTTCTCGTATGTTTTCCCAAGTATCTCGACGATATTCCTCAGTGCCTCTTTCCCAGCCTTGGGATAGAGCCCCAAAAGTTCTTCGAGAGCGCCTCCGTCGTCGAGACCACGGACAGAAGAATATGTGGCCACGTCGGTCTTTGTTTCCACTCCTCCGTGCCTGCGGCCGGGACCAGAACCATCCCACCGCTGGAATCCGATCTTTACCTCATAGACCGCTTCCCAAAATACGAGTCCTGCTTCGCTCAAGTAGAGACCCTTTTCTGTCAATCTCGTCGGCGAGGTTGAGTGGTCGTATTCTTTTGTGAGCACAGCCAGACAGAACAACCTTGTCTCTGGGGTGAGACCTTCCCCTAGAGATAGAATCTCGGGCGCTGTTGCCCGGAAGTGGTCGGACCTTACGTACTTATCGCCCCGCTGCTTGATTGTCCAACCATTGGCCAAGTGCCCTACCTCTGGCTGACAGATTTCCAGGACCTTTCGCAGAATACTGGCCCAATCAGCCGGCGAAAGCTGATCGGTGGTTATGGGCGGGTGCCCGTTGAGAACAATATCAAGATTGTTCCCTGTCTCAGTATCATTCATTTTCAAACCTCCCTACCTGTGTTGGTTGTGGATAAACAAAGCAATTTTTCTGGCACCAGACTACTTGAAAATTCTTCAAAACGCAAGGGTCTATTTTCTTTTAGAATTAATCTAGAAATTGTTGACGGTGTTTGATACACTGGGTTGTGCATAGGATTCGTCTCTCTATAATTAGAGATTTTAGCCCAAGGAAAAGGTAACCCCCTGGAACCAGTAGTCATGCTCAATCTCGAAAAATATAAAATCATCATAGAAAACCCAAAGGGTAGCTATAAATCGTTTGAAACCGAAGGTGACGATGTTTGGCAAAGCTACCCACTAAAAGGGGTCACCTACCCGGTGGACTATGGTTATATCCAGGACTATATTGGCGAAGACGACGCCGAATTAGATATTTTTGTCGGTTCAGGAAACCAGTCGGGATATATAAAAGTCTGGCGACTAGACGTACCCGAAGAAACCAAATTTTTTGCCAACCTAACTGAAACAGAATTAAATCAAGTTATTGAGGCTTTTTCTCCTGTCCTCATAGAACACAAAATTCTTGATGAAGAAAATTTTGAACAAAAAATATCTGAGTTTAAAAAATAATAATCATGAAAATAATAATTGGCTCTATCAGTGAGCGGAAAATAGATATTGCTCGCAAAATTTTAACCGAGCAACTATCTTTGTCTGGCAATTTAGATATCGAAGGATATAAAAGCAATTCTGGTGTTCCAGATACACCCTACGACAAACAGACTTTTGATGGCTCAACCAATCGTGCAAATGACGCCAAAAATAATATCCCGTCGGCCGATATGTGGGTCGGTTTAGAAAGTGGGTTAGTCGAAAGATATGGTCATATGTATGAAGAAGCTTGGTGCACAATTATTACAAACAATGAGACATTTTATGGCTATTCTAGTGGTTTAAAAGTTCCAGATTTTATTCTCAGTGAGATGAAAAAGCTTAATAAAGAACACTGTGATGTAATGACAATTATTGAAGAAAAACATGGTAACCTCCCTAATGATACTTGGGGAACATATTCAGGAGGAATAATACCAAGGACAGTCAGTCTTGAAGAAGCATTAAGAAATGCTGTAATACAATTTGTAGCACCTGATCATAGTTTCTATAAGAAAAATTAAAATGAAAATCCTCGCCATCGAAACTTCCTGTGACGAAACCGCAATCAGTATTGTGGAAGCAACCGGTGACCAAATGTCACCCTCTTTTAATGTACTTTCTCATATTGTATCGTCCCAAGTCGAGTTGCATGCCAGCTGGGGCGGGGTCGTGCCCAACCTCGCTCGGCGCGAGCATATTGCGAACCTCATACCAGTTTTAGAAGAAGCTCTCACTAAAGCCGGCCTATTGAAAGAGTGGGAGCACCCCGACCTGTCCTCTAGCGAGGTGCTAATGATTAGAGACATCCTAAACCGCGAGGAAGGCTTGGCCGAAAATCTAATTTCTTTTTTGTCTTCTATTCAAATCCCCGATATCGACATTGTCGCCGTTACCGCCGGCCCCGGCCTTGAGCCGGCCCTCTGGGCCGGGATAAATTTTGCCCGGGCGCTGGCTTTTGCTTGGGTCAAGCCCTTGGTCCCCGTCAACCATATGGAGGGCCACATTGTGTCTGTTTTGGCCCAAAATAGCACCCCCGTGGCCTTTCCCGCAGTGGCCCTGCTCGTGTCTGGGGGCCACACCGAGCTTGTTTTGGTGAAAAGCTGGGGCGACTACACCCGCCTCGGCGAGACCCGCGACGACGCCGTAGGCGAAGCCTTTGACAAGGTCGCCCGCCTTATCGGCCTGCCCTACCCTGGCGGACCGGAAATTTCTAAATTAGCCCAGACGGCCCGCGACCAAAACCTGTCTGGCGACTGGTCGCTCCCCCGCCCCATGAAAAATTCTGGTGATTATGACTTTTCTTTTTCCGGTATCAAAACCGCCGTGCGCTATGCGGTAGAGAAAAAAGGAGAATTGGACGAAAATGATAAACTCACTTTGGCACGCGAATTTGAAGATGCAGTAGTCGAAGTATTGGTCGCCAAAGCGCTAAAGGCCTGCGAGGAACACCTAGCCCCAACTCTCATTGTCGGCGGTGGTGTAATTGCCAACCAATACCTCCGGGCCCAACTAGAAAAATATTGCAAGGAAAACAGTCTAACCTTACTTCTGCCAACTTTGGAAACTTCCACCGACAACGCTACCATGATTGCCCTGGCATCCTTTTTTCACCAAGACAAAAGCATCGCCCCCGACACTATCCGCGCCCAAGGCAACCTGAAACTCTAACTTCAAAAAACCCTTACGGCGTGGTACGATATTCACTAATGGACCCCAGTTAGAGAACCGTCTCATTCACTTGGGTTAAGTTAAATTTTATAGAAAAAACTCAAATTTATGTCCACCGACAACCAACAGACGTCCTCTAACGGGGCAAGCGAAAAACTAACCAAACCCTACGACCCAACAACGACCGAAGGTCGAATCTACGAGACTTGGGAAAAGTCGGGTTTTTTCAACCCAGACAACCTGCCCGAAAGGCACAAAGACCCATTTACGATTGTTCTCCCTCCTCCAAACGTGACAGGTATTCTTCATATTGGGCACGCCTACGAAGACACTGTTCAAGATATAGCCACCCGCTACCACCGAATGCAAGGGAAAAAGGCCTTATGGATTCCCGGCACAGACTCGGCCGCTATTGCCACCCAAGCACGTGTCGAAAAAAACATTCAAAAAGAAGAAAATAAAACTAGGCACGACCTTGGTCGTGAGGAGCTAGTCCGAAGAGTTAGTGAATACGCTAAAAATAGTGAAAGCACAATCTTAAGCCAGGTAAAAAGAGTGGGAGCATCCCTAGATTGGTCCAGATATGCTTACACATTGGATGACAAAAGAAACAAGGCTGTTTTTACTGCTTTTAAAAGCATGTATGACGCCGGTCTTATTTATCAAGGAAATAGAATCGTAAATTGGGACCCAAAAGGTCAAACAACCATCTCGGACGACGAGATAGTTTACGAAGAAAGAAAAGCCATTTTGTACACTTTTAAATATTCTAAAGACTTTCCTATTTCAATATCAACCACGCGTCCTGAAACTAAAGTTGGTGATACGGCTTTAGCTGTCAACCCAGACGACGAACGTTATAAAAAATATATCGACCAAGAATACGAAGCAGTTTTTTGTGATGTCCCGATTAAGATAAAAATTGTTGCTGACAAATCTGTTGATCCCGAGTTTGGTACTGGGGCTCTTGGTGTCACCCCAGCGCACAGTATGATTGACTGGGAAATTGCTGACAGACACAATTTAGAACGCCCGCAAGTTATAAATGAGTACGCCAAAATGATGGTGAATGGACGCTTAGACGGCCTAAAAACAACCGAGGCTAGAAGTGTAGTAGTAGAGTGGCTAAAAGAACAAAACTTGCTCGAGAAAGAAGAAGAGGTTGACCAAAATGTTGCCACCGCTGAAAGAACAGGTGCCATCATAGAACCATTACCTAAACTGCAGTGGTGGATAGCCGTAGATAGAGAATTTATCATTGAAAAATCTGCCATTCCAGGCATAACGGCCGGATCCAAAACCACTCTTAAAGAAATAATGAGAAAAAGTGTTGAAAGTGGAGCGGTTGATATGCCACAAGAAAATTTTCGCAAGACATATTTTAATTGGTTAGACAATCTTCATGATTGGT
>JAUPVZ010000028.1 GCA_030916795.1 Patescibacteria group bacterium | reverse complement strand
TTCACGGGTTAACAGTAGCGGGGGCAGACGAATTGCGCAAAAACTTGCGTCAGGTGGGGGCAGGATACTCGGTCGCCAAAAAGACTTTAGTCAAAATGGCTTTGGGTGACGTCGGTATCGCCGGCGAATTGCCAAGCCTTCCGGGCGAAATTGCTATTGCTTATTCGGATTCAGATGCACTAGCTCCAGCCAAAAGTGTTTTTGATTTTGGCAAGAAAAACCCCAATACGGTAGCGATAGTGGGTGGGGTTTTTGAGGGCAAGTTTATGAATGCTGAATCAATGATGGAGATTGCCAAGATTCCGGGACGAGAGGTGTTGTATGGTCAGGTAGCTAATATGTTGAACTGGCCGATCCAGGGTTTGGTGGTAGCACTTGATCAGATTGCTTTAGCAAGAGAAGGAAAATAATTACTAAATATTAATTGATTAATTTATGGACGAACAAAAAGATGTACAAGCTGAAGAGGTGGTGGCTGCTCCGGTAGTCGAAGCTACCCCAGCGGTGGTGGCCAAAGAAGAGGAATCTTTTGAGGTACCAGCCAAATTCAAGGATTTGATTGAAAAAATCGAAACCATGAGTGTTTTGGAACTTCACGAATTGGTAAAAGTTTTTGAGAAGAAATTTGGGGTGTCTGCCCAGGCCACAGTAGTTGCTGGCGCGGGTGCTGGTGATGCTGGGGCGGCTGCTGAGAAGAGCTCATTTACAGTCGAGCTTACCTCAGCTGGCGACCAGAAGGTCCAAGTGATCAAGGCGGTCAAAGAAGCTCTTGGTTTGGGTCTAAAAGAAGCCAAAGACCTAGTAGATGCTGCTCCTTCGGTGTTGAAGGAAGGGGTTAAGAAAGAGGATGCGGAGGCAATGAAAACTGCCATCGAAACAGCTGGCGGAAAAGTTGAACTCAAATAGTTTATAAAATTAAAACCCCCGCGCCTCGGGCGCGGGGGTTTTAATTTTGGGCCCATTTATGGTATATTCTCTCCAATACCAGTTAGGCCCCTAGAAAGATGGAAATCCTAGAAAAACTGTTTGATAGTAAACATCGGGTAAAACTTTTACGTTTGTTTCTTTTCAATCCAGAAATTGTGTTTGACCGGATTGAAATTGTTAAACGGAGCAAGGTGCCATCGGCTGCTATTCGTCACGAATTAACTATTTTATTGTCTGTCGGTCTAATTAAACCCAAAAAGACCAGCGTGGTGAGAAACTCTCACAAGAAAACTGTCCAAGGGTGGGAGTTGGACAGTTCATTCCCTCTGTCCCAAAATTTACGCACCTTGTTAAATACCGATTTTTTGCGGCGCAAAACCGATATCGTTAAGCGATTTAAAAACTGTGGCCGGATAAAATTATTGGTAGTGTCGGGCGTCTTTCTAGACGAAGATGACCGCCGGCTGGATATTCTCTTGGTAGGGGATCATCTTAAAAAAGGTATAATCGAAAAGACCGTGCGTTCGATCGAGGCCGACGTGGGCCGAGAATTAAATTATGCGGTACTGGAGACAGACGATTTTCTGTATCGGGCTGGTACTAGCGACCGATTTATCCGTGATATTTTTGATTATCCGCACGAAAGAATGGTCGACAAATTGACCTTCTAAAAACCAATACCCCGCCCAGGGGTATGTTTTGTCTAAGGGGATTTGTGGTATTATCTAGGCAGACCAGATTATCAATTAGCAGGTCGAATTAGTGTTTATTATTTAATTAAATTATATGTTTTTACAAACTTGGAGTGACGTCTTGGTTACCTCATTTCAAAATCTGTGGTCTGATACTATTGCCTACGTGCCGAATATTTTAGTGTCAATCATTATTTTTATTGTTGGCTGGGTGTTTGCAACATTGGTTGGCAAATGGATTGCCTCTCTAGTTCGTTCACTAAAATTGGACACCGTTTTGCAAAGTGTCGGTATTCAGGATTTGGTCAATCGGGCGGGCTATCGGCTAGATGCTGGCGCTTTTATCGGTGCGCTAGTCAAGCTGTTTGTGATCGTTGTTTTTTTGATTGCGGCCCTAGATGTTTTAGGTCTTGATCAGATAAATGAATTTTTGAAAGTAGTGGTAGTTTCGTATATTCCCAATGTCATCGCCGCAGCGATTATATTGCTGATTGCAGCTGTGATTGCGGATGTTTTACGCAATGTAGTGTTTGGTTCCGCCAAGGCGGCCGGGGTAGTTTATGCTGATTTGTTAGGCGGGGTTACCAAATGGGCTATTTGGATTTTTGCTATTTTGGCGGCCTTTAATCAGTTAAACATTGCCGCTGTATTTACCCAGACTTTGTTTACCGGTTTGGTGGCTATGCTGGCGCTCGCTGGGGGGTTGGCCTTTGGTTTGGGTGGGAGAGACGCGGCCGCTCGCTATATCGAGAAATTGCGACAGGATATTTCTGATAGAAAATAAGGGTTTTTGGGCGTTTTTGCCTATCAAAAAAGGGCGTCAAGGTAATAACTTGACGCCCTTTTTCTTTAGTATATAATACCCCTTGTCAGATATGTTGAATAAAGTAAACCAAAAAATCAGGCGGAAACAGTAGCTTGTCTTTAGTTTGTGCTACTTTCCACCGCCCGAGGGCGGTTTATTTTTTCCAGAAACGAACGGACTTTGAAAATATGATCCTGCCACAATATCGACTTTTCCATCTAAGGATAGATGGAAGGGGTCTTTTCAAATATTGGAGGCAGATAGGTAGAAACATTGTGTTTCGAAAGAAAACAAAGCAATCAAAAAGAAAGTGGTTTTTAAATTTCCTAATAGGAAATT
>JAUPVZ010000004.1 GCA_030916795.1 Patescibacteria group bacterium | reverse complement strand
TAGTATAAAAATAGACGTTAGATGAGACAGCCAGGGCCCGCCGCATATCAACAGCTCCATGTGCCTTGTTGTCGGGAAAAATACTTGGGCTCTCGGGATGATACGGATTGGGGACCACCAGCTGGCCCGTAGAAACAATCGTCTTGGTGGGCGTAATAATATTTTCCGCCAGTGCCCCCACCACCACAAATGGCTTCATAGTGGAACCAGGGGCATACAGACCAGACACCGGTCGGTTGAGAAATAAGTTACGCTTGTCAGCCAATTGGGCCTGGATAGCTGTCCTAGTGCCCCCCGCCATAATATTTGGGTTGAATTCTGGGTACGAAACCAGGGCCAACATTTCGCCGGTTTTGACATCCATAATAGCGGCCGCTCCGCCCACAAAGCCGTGCTCCTCGGCTAATTCTTTAATAATCCGATACAACTCCCCTTGAACCCGTGAATCAATCGATATCGCCACACTTTCACCCGGCTTAGCGACCGTCACCACATGGTCAGAATCAACTTTACCAAGGGCATCAACTTCTTCTATCTTGATCCCCTTCTCACCCATCAAGACATCATTAAAAATATTTTCTACTCCATTTTTACCAATATATTCTTTTGGATTAAAGTCCTTAGCCTTAAGCTCTAACTCATTAGGGAAACCAATATAACCAAGAATCTGACCAAAACCTTCGGTCTCAATATATTTTCTCTTTGGGTCATTCCACGCTAGGGCGACACCATTGCGATCATAAATAATACCGCGATCGGCAAATACGATCGTTTGTCGAAGACGATTTTGGTTACTACGTTTGGCGAGCGCCGACCCATCTACAACTTGGAGATAAAAAATTCGTCCGCCAAACAAAAGGCCAATAACTAGGAAAAAACCTAAGGTAATACTGATGGCCTTTTTACCAATCGGCCTTTCTATCACCCCCTCAAACTGTTGAGTGTTAAAAGACGGCAAATTACGTGAATCCAGAAAAATTTCATCGGGATCCAGAAAACCCCGGTGTCGGCGCCATCTTACTATCTTCCGCCAAATATTCCACATGGACGGATTATATCACGCTTGCCAAAAAAGCCGATCGCGAATAAAAACCCCCAATTTCAAGGTCACTAAAAGAGTCACTGTCCCCAAAAAAGTAAAAGGACTAAACCAAATTGCTGGCGCCGCCGCCATGACCTGATAAACAAAAAATAAAATAATTCCTTCTAGATAAAATGGGAAAAATATCGCCCCCAAAAATGCCAACAACCACAACCAAATACCAGGCAAATACAAAAAGGCGAGCACCAAGGTTGCCCCATATATTATTCTAGCTAAAGATGATGCCGGCGTATCGTAATTCATAAATATTCACAGGCGGCTTGATATAAACTTTTTGGAAAGGGGTTTCGGCATTTTTTTCCACTGTACCAACAATACCCAAAATATATTCTTGGCCATTTTTTTCGGTTCGGACTAGGTCATTGTGGACCACTTCGCTAGAAGTGGGCAGGGTGACAAGATAATTGCCACCACCGAGACCAGTAGCCATGGTTGGAATATTTTTGGCTCCTATCCTGACCGCTGTTTTACGGCTAGGAGCTGAATATAATTTGGCTTTAGCAACACTGTCATAAACCACCACCACCTCCCCTAACAGAATATTATGGTCGCTAATAACCAGATTTCCTGCCCGGATAGACGTTGTCGCCGATTTGTCTAACCCTAGCCAAAAAGTATCAAAGGAAAAGTAGCCGCTGCGCAGAATAATCTTTCCTTTAGCAACATTGCTCATTGGGGCCCGCCCAAATTCTTGGACCATTACCTCTAGCTCCTCAATCCGCATTTTAGAGGATAGTAATTGGGCATTTAGACTCCGAATATCATCTTTTAATTTTTGGTTTGACTGAACGAGAGTCTGGCGACTAGAAAAAAAATTAAATTGGCTATTGGGCCACGACAGCACACTGCCCACTGAACCAACAGTTTTGACCGCTACCTGGTTGGATGGTTCGATCGTCTTGGCTATTATGCCTCCCGCAAAAATTAAACTAACAATCAAAAACAGATACCACCAAGGACCGCTCCTTTTTGGACTAGGACGATTTGAAAATACCGTCTTCTTATCGAGGAGGTAATTCATCTTCATTGTCGATCAAAATATCGCGATAGTTATGTAAATTTTCTAAAACAATACCGGTTCCCCGCACCACCGCTGTATATGGTTCATCCACCAAGTGGATCGGTATTTTTAGTTCACGTTCCAACAAATCTCTCATCCCCAAAAGCTGGGCCGCCCCACCCACCAATACTATACCACGGTGCATAATGTCCGAGACAACTTCCGGTGGTGTAGATTCTAGGACTTCTTTAATCGCGTCAACCAATTGCATAATCGAGTCATGGATGGCTTCTCGAATATCGGCATCGGTGATAATCACCTCTCGGGGCAAACCTGTGACCAAATCTCGCCCGCGAATAGCCGCTTCCATTGGCTCGGATATTTTCTGGGCAGTACCAATAGCCACCTTTACCTCTTCGGCTGTACGCTCGCCCAAAAGGATTTTGAATTCGTCACGGACATAGCTAATAATATCTTGGTTTAGCTTTTCGCCCGCAATATGAAGGTTTTTGGCAATCACCACTCCCCCAAGCGATATCACAGCAATATCGGTCGTCCCACCACCCATATCAATAATCATATTGCCGACTGGGTCATGGACCGGCAGACGAATACCAATCGCCGCCGCCATTGGCTCTTCAATAATATGCACTTCGCCCGCCCCGGCATTTTTTACCGCATCACGGACCGCCCGCCTCTCCACATTGGTAATACCCGATGGGACACCAATCACCACTCGCGGTCGGAAAAACTTTTTGGGCATATTAAGAGTCGCTTTGCGCAAAAATTATGCCAGCATCTCTTCGGCTACTTCTAAGTTTGATATAACGCCATTTTCTAGTGGCCGCACCGCCGAAATATGCGAAGGGGTGCGTCCAATCATCTGGCTGGCATCTTCGCCCACCGCCACCACCCGACCAGTCTTTTGGTTTAGAGCGACAATGGATGGTTCGATAGTTACAATACCGCTACCGCGAACATACACCAAGGTACTAGCTGTGCCAAGGTCAATACCAATATCATTGGACAATATTTCCCGCAATCGATCAATCATGACTGTTTATATTATTAGACCAAGGCAGTAATTTCTGATGCGGTCATAAAGCTTACTTCACCGCTACGTCTGTCTTTTACTTCAAACTTTCCATTGGCTAAAGTCTTGTCGCTGACAATAATTCGATATGGTACCCCCAGCAAGTCCGCATCAGCCAATTTTTCACCCGCCGACAAATCGCGATTATCAAACAGCACATCTATTTTTTGCTCGGCTAATTCTTTATACAGTTCTTCGGCTCCTTTTATCACCTCAGCCGAATTGCCCAAAGAAACTAAATGAAAAGAAAAAGGGGCAATGGCTTTGGGCCAAACCAAACCACCGGCATCGGCCAACACCTCGACAACTGTACCCATAAGACGAGAAATGCCCAACCCATAACAACCCATCACCACCGGATAAGACTTGCCGGCCTCATCTAAATAGACCAAACCCAAGGGCTCAGAATAACGCGTACTCAATTTAAAGATATTACCTACCTCAATCGATTTGGCCATTTCTAGCTCACTTCTCTCCAAACCAAGTTCGGCCAAGACTTCGTCTGTATACACCTCCTCATTTATGGCCAGATTTTTCTCTCGAGAAATATAAATTGTATCTTCACCAGCCTCGCTCAATGTCTGGTATTCATGACTATACTTGGTAAAAATCCCGCCCGAGGCAAAAGTTTTAAAGGTGTAGTCGCCCAAACCTACCCGCTTGTAAACGCGTTCATAAGCCGCTTCTACTTTTTCATAATATGTATCCAATTCACTTTGTTCCGAGTGAAATGAATACATATCCTTCATTAGAAATTCACGCCCACGCATAATGCCCGATTTGGGACGCAGTTCGTTGCGAAATTTGGTCTGAAATTGATAAGCCGAAACAGGTAAATCGCGATAAGACTTTATGTGGTCTTTCATAATTTGCACCAGTGGCTCTTCGTGACTCATACCCAAACCAAGCTCTGTGCCATTTTTTAGTTTTGTTTTAAACCAGATATCAACCTTGGCATCATCCCAACGGTCGGTCTTTTCCCACAACTCCTTTTCTTGCAGAGCGGTCATTAATATTTCCTGTCCGGAAACAGCATTCATTTCTTCGCGGACGATCGTCTTAATCTTTTCCAAAACCCTTAATCCTAGTGGTAAGAAGGAATAAACGCCCGCCATTTCTTTGTGAATATAGCCAGCCCTAATCAATAATTTCGCATTTTTAGAAACCTCGTCAGCTGGGTCCTCGCGCCTAGTCTTGGTAAATAGTTCAGTTTGTCTCATGTCCTAATAATAGACTAAAAGCCGAAGGGGGTCAAAAAGCTTTACAAAGCTATATTTTTGTCTTGCTAGACAAGTTAGAACAGGCGCCAAACGTCAAAAAATGTCACAACCAACATTAGGCCAATCAACAGTAAAAAACCTACGAGGTTAAAGGCATTGGCAATCTTTGGTCTAATCGGTGACCCTTTAATAGTTTCAATCAGGAGAAAGAATAAACGGCCACCATCTAGAGCTGGGAAAGGTAATAAGTTAATAACTGCCAAATCTAGAGAAATAAAAGCAGCAAATGTTAGAAGATAGACCCAACCCAAAGCTCGGGCATCCCCCACCAGACCCGCTATCCCGACTGGACCCATGACTGTATCTTTAACACTGGCACCATGCCAAACCCCGACGACCATATCTTTTAATCCCCCAAAAATCATTTCTGTCATATTAACCGTCTGAACGAATCCTCGTTTGACGGCATCATATGGAGTCAATTTTAATGTTCCAATTTCACCGAGAGATACACCGATCGCTTTCCCTTCAGCGCTCAGCCCTGTCTCCGGTGTAAGGGACAACTGACTTTTTTTACCACCCCGCTCATAACCAATTGTCACCAAATCTGGAGATTTTCTAATTACCTGTTGAAATCGTTCAACATCGGGACGATTGACATTGTTGCGTCCAGAAGCAATATAAGTAATCACATCACCAGCCTTGAGACCAGCCTTTTCGGCTGGTGAGCTAGGGCTCACTTGAATAATCGCCGTCCTAATATCAGACAGTGGTATATCACTATTTTTATCTACAGCCATGGGCAACCCAGACATAAACCCAACCGAAATAAAACACCAAGCCAAAAGCCAATTAAAAAATACACCCGCTACGAGGATAACCGCCTGCTTCCATTTGGACATCGCCGTCAGGCTACGACTCTGGTCAGGACCAGTTTCGGTTTCAGTATCTGGGGTTTCGCCAAAAATCTTTACGAAACCGCCAAACGGAATGTAATTTAGAGAATATTCGGTTTCACCCCATTTAAGAGCCACAGCTCGCGGGGGAAAGCCAAGACCAAATTCATCTACTCGTACCCCAAATAGTTTGGCCGCTAGAAAATGTCCAAGTTCATGAACAAAAACCAATATAGCAATAATAAATATAAATAGGACAATCGTCATGAATTTGGGTATTAAGTTATTGGCTAATTTCTCGCTCTTTGGCTTCGGCGATTGTCTCTAGTTTGGTGATCGCCCCTTCAACACAGTTTTGTAATTCTTCTTTAAATTTAAATCGGTCATCCTCGCTGATTTCTTTACTTTTGGCTTTGGCCTCAATATCAGCGATTATTTTTTCTCGCTCTTTGCGAATAGACACTTTGCCCTCTTCAAATTTCTCTTTTATCACCTTAGCCAGTGCCAACCGGCGTTCGCTCGTCAAATCAGGGAAAATTACCCGAATACCGGTCGAATCGGGGGCGGTGGACACGCCGAGATTGGCAGCAGCAATTGCCCCCTCGATATCTTTTACCTGGGCCCGGTCCCAGGGCACGATTCTCAAGGTTTTAGCATCTTCGGTAGAAATAGCCGCAATATGTTTGACCGGCACTCGTGAACCATATGATTCGACCATCACCCCATCTAGAAGTAATGGTGACGCTTTACCGGTTCGCACCGCCGAAAATTCTTTTTTCAGCCAATCCTCAATCTCGGCTGTTCGTAAATTAAATGTGGAAAAATTGTATGACATGGGTCGATTATAACATCCTCATTTGGTCTTGGAAAACTGGGGTAGAGTGACCGCCAAATATTCCAAAATCATTTTCGGCAACAATGCTCGGTCATACAAATAGCGCCGGGCTAAAACCAGCGCTCTGAGCCCCGATCGGTCTGGGCTGGCAACAATCTGTTTTTCCATATCGTCTAAGAGATGGATAGTCAGTTCTTTGGTCAACTCCTCTTTTTTGTGCCAATCCGCGATAGTCTTTATCCGCTCGGCTGGCGACTGGGTCAGAAATTCTGGACAATCGTCGGCCGGTGACGATGCCCTGTTTGACCAATCCACCACTTCACAACGCGAAACAACAGTTGGTAAGAAAAATTTAATAGTTCGAGCGATTAGGAAAATATGGGCATCGCCCGTTGGCTCCTCTAATACTTTTAACAAGGCATTTTGGGCCTCAGAAGTGGTCGAAGTGATGGAAATCAAAAAAAACTTTTTACCCCCAGCAAAAGCCCGATTGCTAATTTTTTGTTTTAAACTGCGACTATCGTCAACACCAAAAAAGTTGTGGCGCCCAATATAAATATCGGGAAATTTGTCTAAATCCAATCCGAACTCTTTTTGGATACTGTCTTTAATAGCTAAAATTGCCGATTCTTCATCGCCTAGCACCAAATAAGAATGATGCGCAAAAGAAATCACTAGTCTATTTTTTACTAATAATACTCTTTTTATAAGTATCGAGGTGTTCAAGTGCCACGCCTGTCCCCTTGGCGACACAATATAAAGATTCATCGGCGAGTGTCGCTTTCACGCCCGTCCGGCGGAAAATAAGCTCGGGTAAATTGCGCAACTGCGACGAACCCCCAGTCATAATAATCCCCGACTCAATAATATCGCGCGACAACTCGGGTGGGGTTTCCTGAAAGACGTGTTTGATCGCTTTTACAATCTCGCGCAACTCATTGTCTATCGCTCGCACTATCTCATTGGTTTTTATTTCGGCACCCCGGGGCAGGCCGGTCATAAAGTCGCGCCCTTTTATGGTATAAGTTAGCTCTTCTTCCATCGGGATAGCCGAACCAATAGCAATTTTTACCTCTTCGGCCGTTTTGTCGCCGATGGCGAGGTTAAAAGTTTTCTTAATATAATCGGCTATTGCTTGGTCGATTTTGTTACCCGCATATTTGACCGAGGTCGAAGCCACAATACCGCCAAGGGAGATAACCGCTACGTCAGTAGTACCACCACCAATGTCCACCACCATATGGCCTTTGGCTTCATAAATCGGAATGCCCGCGCCAATCGCCGCGAGAATTGGCTCTTTCACGACATAAGCATTTTTGGCGCCCGCTTTCATGGCGGCCTCAATCACTGCTCGTCGCTCGGTCGAAGTGACCCCCGCTGGCACCGACACCATAACGTCGGGTTTCCAAAAGTGCCAGGGGCCAAGGGCTTTGGCAATATAATATTTAAGCATCGCTTCTGTTACGCGGTAGTCGGCTATCACCCCGTCTTTCATGGGCCGATAGGCGCGGATGTTGTCGGGTGTTTTGCCAATCATATCTTTGGCCTCATTGCCCACCGCCACCACCCTATTATCAAACTCAGACACGGCAACCACCGAGGGTTCGTTTAAGACTATCCCCTGCCCCGGCAAAAAAACCAAAGTATTGGCTGTCCCCAAATCGATGCCGAGTTTTTTAGTAAAAATTCCCATATAAAAATAAGTGGCAAGACCAAAGGGTCTCACGTCCGTATTGTACGGGTTTTGCCCCTAGGTAGCAAACTAGTACTCGCTTACCTCCTTTTCCTCCCACCGCCCGCCTGCCATGCAAGGCACGAGCGGGCAGGTGCGCCGAGCTGGGAAAATTATACTCGTCTCGCTCACGTAAAATCAAAAACTCCTCGCCGTATGCTCGGCTCGTCAAACAGTTTAATTTTCCTACTCGTCTCATTTATTTTCACCATCTCTTTGCAATGGTCAGAAAAAGAGGAGGCTCGCAATGTTTAGAGGAATACTCGACTCCTTGATTTCTAAACTGTCTCTCGCCCGCCTGACATGCGAGGCACGAGCGGGCAGGCAAAAACTCAAAAAAGGAATGTTCGCTGGGATATAAAAATTAGATTCGAATTATTTTATTTCAAAAAAACAACCCTGACTCTGCTTGGTAGCAGAAACAGGGTTGACGGGAACAAGCACTAACTTGCGCGGGAAGCGGCGGGGCGGTCGGCACCCCAGTCACAGTAGAGCCAGCTGCAGCGCGACTCCAAACGGCCATCGTCCCAACAGCCACAGCGGACATACAGGCGACCGCTCGCCAGGTCGCGGAAGATGTCGTCCCAGAAGTACACACAGATTGTGTTCCCCTGTTCATCCACTTTCCACTCCTCGGGCCACAGCTCGGGGTGCTTCTTAAAGTGGTCGAGGACGATTGAGGGAACGTTATTGCCCCTCTTCTCAACCTCTTTGCGAAGTTTGTGACCGACGAAGATCCTGTCACTCTCTTGTTCCTTGGAGCGAAACAGGGTAAGCTTCCGGCTGTCAAGGTACACGCCGTCCTCGCGCTTTTCGAGCTTAACAATACCCTCACCACGATGAACTTCCACCTCGGCTCCCTCAAATGGCAAAGCGC
>JAUPVZ010000027.1 GCA_030916795.1 Patescibacteria group bacterium | reverse complement strand
GCAAAACCGCCCGGGCCTAGGCCCGGGCGGTTTTGCATTTGTTTTTATTCTTTAAACTTTTTCACTCCTACCCCGATCAAAAGCACGAGCGCGATACCCAGCACTATCACCCGCAAGTATTCGTCCATATCCGACCAGTAGCGGATTGAGGCAATAATGAAGGAAAGTAAACCACCCAAGGAAAGTCCGAGCGACACCGCACTACCAGTGGCGGTAACAAACATTCCAACCCCTAATGACAGTAGGCCAAGCACTACTAAAGCAATAAACACATTGCGGTTGTAAACACTGTTGGCGGTGTTAAACTCTTTGCCACAAGTAAAATTAGTATCACACCAACCCTTCATCACCGGCGTGCTGGCATTGACCGGCTTTTCCATATTAGCGGTCCAAGCACCACCCTCGGCAACACATTTGGCTTCGGTGTCGGGCTGGATAGTGACCTGCTTAACCACACAAAATTTGTCGTACTCTGGTGCATTATAAACAGTATCAATAGCAAAATTGAAAAACAGGTTCAAAACCACCACAATTGACCCAATCAGCACCCACTTTAAAATTGATTTAGTATTCATGAATAGTTAATTATTTAATTAATCCGTTTTAATTACTGATGATTTTTCAAATTGTCTCACAATTTTAAATTGTATCTTTGTTACCTTTTCTGATACCGAACAACGATCTTGTGGTGTATAAACTGTGATATAAAAATCTTTAAACTGTGTAACTCGTCCAGGTTCTACAACCTCGCCTTTTACTCCTGGTGTTGAAGTAATGGCTCCAATAGGAACATCCTTGACCTGACACTGGCCAGAGGGAGCAATATTTACCAACCTCTTTGACCCTAAAATTATACTCCCTGTAGTAGTGCTTTTTTCATAGATTAAATCATCTGCCAGCCACTTTGGGGTTCTAAGAGAAATACCAAACTCTGGAATTGGGTATGAGACAGTTCTCAAATTAAAGTAATAATAAACTCCTAGGGCTAGAATACCTATGACGACAATGAATGATATAAATTTAGTTTGCATGTTTATTAAATTTTAAATTCTATTACATCTCCATCCTTCACTATATACTCTTTTCCTTCGGTGCGCACCCAACCTTTTTCACGAGCGGTGGCGTAGGAGCCAGCCTCGATCAACTTATCATAAGCCACCACTTCGGCGCGGATAAACTTTTCTTTAAAGTCAGTATGTATTGCCATCCCCGCCTCGGGCCCTGTGGCCCCCACTTTCACGGTCCACCCACGGGTTTCGTCGGCACCAGTCGTAAAGTAGGTCATTAGACCAAGCAATTTGTAGCTTTGGCGGATAAGGTTGTTTACCCCGTCATCTTCGGCGCCATATTCGGTGCGGAATACCCCTTTATCTTCGTCAGAGAGAGCCGAAAGCTCATTTTCAATACCCGCATCCACCTCCACATATTGAGCGCCAGCTTCGGCAATATATTTCATTAGTTCAGTAGTGTCGGCGAGTTTGGCCCCACTTTTTTTGTTTAAGACATACAAAATCGGCTTGGCCGACAAAAGGTGGAGACTTTTTATTATCTCTCGCTCGGCTTCATCGAGTTGGGTGGTGGAGGCCAGCTTCCCCGCCTCCAATACTGTTTGCACTTTAGCGAGCACACCATCTTCAATTACAGCTTCCTTGTCTCCCCTTTTTACATCACGTAAGATATTGCCTCGTCTTTTTGTCACCGATTGCATATCAGCAAGAATTAATTCCAAGTTGATTACTTCCACATCAGACATCGGATTCACCCCACCAGATACGTGAACAATGTTGCCATCCTCGAACACGCGCACCACTTGGGCAATAGCGTCTACTTCGCGAATATGTGACAAAAACTGGTTGCCCAGTCCCTCGCCCTCGGACGCTCCTTTCACGAGGCCGGCGATATCGGTAAATTCAACCGCCGCCGGAATAGTCTTCGCCGATTTAGAAAGCTCGGACAACTTCCACAACCGCTCGTCTGGCACCTGCACAATACCGACCGACGGGTCGATAGTACAAAACGGATAGTTTTCCGCAGGTACACTTTTTCTCGTAAGCGCATTAAAAAGCGTGGATTTGCCCACATTTGGTAGCCCCACAATGCCGATAGATAAGCCCATTTTAGTATTATTTTATTGCTTTCAGCTCCCCTTCGTATTTCTTCATCACCTCCATACTAGCTTCCATTTGACCTTGGCCAGCCTTAACTTTAGTTTGGATTTCCTCGGCTATTTTTTTAAATAGTTCCGGGTTTTTGTTGATTAGTTCTAGGGCTTGGTCGATCTGCGCCTCCGGCACCCCCTGGCTTTTCAACATTTTTCTCATTAGAAAGTCTTTAAACATTTACCCTGTGAAATTAAAATTAATATAATTTGCAATACAATGTCATTTACACATTCATACGATATCTTGACTCCCAAACCATTATGCCATATTTCATAGGGTGTGGAAATATTACCAGAATTATGGTATTTTTCAAGCGTTAGTTTTAGGCTAAATCATCTGCTTAAGGCAGATGATCGCCCGAACATTTTGTACTCAAAATGTTTTAGGGGCCCATAGTATAGTGGTAACACGCGTCCATGGCATGGACGAGTCCGGGGTTCGACTCCCCGTGGGTCCACCAAACAGATTAAAAAGCCCGTGGCAAATTTTATAATGTAGTATAAATAATGAAGTTGGGTTCGTAGCTCATCTGGCCCGCCCGCAACGCCTGAGCTTGCGATGGCGGGCGGGTAGAGCGCGCCCATGGCATGGGCGAGGCGACCGGTTCGAATCCGGTATGGTCCACCAGTTCTAAAGTATCAAATTTTTTGGCTATTTTGGTAAGGGAAAATTTTTAAATTCATTATAATTAGGAGGTTAAATCATTAATTATTTTATGACTGAATTTCCAGAACAAAATTTAATACCTCACAATGAAGACGGGGAAACATTGACCAAAATAAATGAAGAACAAAAAAGTGGCCTAATGGAAGCCATTGAAGATCCAAATCTCGTTTCTTATGAACCAAATAGATTTTTTTTAAATGGACTAAGAAGTCTTTCCTATAAATTAAACGGGGCCGGTTTTTTTACCCTTAGAGACAAAGTCGTTCAACTTAGTGAAAAGGCCATCTTCGATCAAATAGTGGGAATACTCTCCACTTTTTTAGAAAACCAAAATTTAGATGAGTTTTATTCATCCTTGGCACATAGCCCAGCACACTTTGCTAGTAGTCTGACTGGCCACGAAAATGCCCTAGATAAGAAAATACCAAACATTAATAATTTTCAAAAAGAAGTATTTAGACTGGTGGCAAAAAATTATGAATATCGAGAAGAATATGAGTACGCTGCCACCAACTATTATTGGGCGGAAGAAAGCGGTAAAGTAAAGGAGTGCCAAGAAAAACAAAAGGAGAAAACACTGGAGACACAACACTTGCAAGACGAAGAACGAAAAGAATATTATAAAAAACAAAGCGAAAGATACGAAAAAAGAAGAAATGATGTTCAATATGCTGTTGAAGAATTTCTTGATAAAACAAAAGATGAACCCGTAATAAAAATTGATGCCCCGAAAGAGCTTGAGGAAATAAAAAAGGGAGTCAAAAATATACTAGATTAAATTTATGGTAAAAAAATAATTCGAGCTGTGGGTATTACTCCCTCCACCAATATAAAAACCCTCATCTTGTGGGGGTTTTTATATTTTAAATAATTTTGTTTATTACACCTTCATTCTCTGTCCACCTCTTGTTGTACCTCTAATCAGCTTAATCACCGCCAGAAATATAACCGCTCCCAAGACCGAGACGACAAAACTATAAAAATTGAAACTAGTCACTTCTGTCCCCCCAAAAAAATCCATTACAAAGCCACCCACTAGGGCACCAACGATACCCACTGCAATATTTAAAATAGCCCCTTGTTCAGCATCAGTTTTCATAATTAGCGAAGCGACCCAACCCACCAAAGCGCCAAATATTATCCAAAGTAAAATATTCATAGTTTTAGATTAGTACTGCTAAAAATCTGCCCAGTATATACTGTGACTTTTTACAGCCTATTATCTTACAAAAGAAAAGCCCCGGCGGTTGCCAGAGCTCTAGGTGTAGCGAAAGGGAATCTCTCACTAACCTTAATTTTCGGTTTGTGGTGCCGCAAGCGGCACCAACGCCCCAATTTTCTTACCTGTGGCCTTCTCAAAAAATAAGGCCAATACACTTTGGTGGTATTCCCGCAAATCTGGGCTAGCCACCTGTTCATCCACCCCCATACTGCGAAACCTTTCCCCCGCCACGCGGGAAAAAAACAAGACCAAATCAGCGCCAACCAAGATAGTAATATATATCTGGCTATTTGTAAATACCGTAACTATCTCCAACTCCCTACTATCTAGTAAGTTTGTTTACCTGTTTTATAACCAGAAATAGAACAAAAGCGATAATGAGAAAGTTTAATATATTGCTTAGAAAGTTGCCATAGCCAATAACTACCGCGGTTGAGCTGGCCCCAGCATCTTGGAGAACAAAAACTTGTTCAGACAGATCCACCTTGTTGGTGAGAATACCCAAAATCGGGTTTATAATATCGCTGACGAGAGAATTGGTAATACTATTGAAAGAGGCACCAATCACAACACCAATAGCGAGGTCTACTACATTACCCCGGGTGGCAAAGTCTTTAAATTCTTTGATTATTTTCATATAAATATTTATGTCTTTTTTCGTCGGGTGGACCCTATCGGATTCGAACCGATGACCTCCTCATTGCAAATGAGGCGCTCTACCAACTAAGCTAAGGGCCCG
>JAUPVZ010000003.1 GCA_030916795.1 Patescibacteria group bacterium | reverse complement strand
CGCAGGGTAGCTATGTCGGGAATGGATAACCGCTGAAAGCATCTAAGCGGGAAGCCAACCTCAAGATTAGGTATCGTTATGAGACCCGTGAGAGATGATCACGTTGATAGGCACTAGGTGTAAGCACCGCAAGGTGTTCAGCCGTGGTGTACTAATTCGTCCATTCCTATTAGGAAATTTGGAAATCAATCCGTTGGAAGGTAAAACTTTCAACGGGAAAAGTTTTGATTGTTCCGAAAATACAATGTTGTTTTTAAAATTGAATTTGGGATTCTGTGTTTTGGCGGTTTGACGGTAGGGTCACACCTCTTACCATTCCGAACAGAGAAGTTAAGCCTGCTAGTGGCGATGGTACTCCTTGTGGGGAGAGTAGCTAGCCGCCAGAACAGAGAATCTCAAATTTTTAACAAAAGTCCATCGCCTGATGGGCTTTTTGTTTTAGATTTTAACCCTCCAATTTGGTCGGTATAAGGGCTACACCCGCCCTCCTTTTGAGGGCGGGTAGTTTTTGTTATACTGTCACTAATATGTCTTGGCGCAACAGACGAAGGGTGGCTATAGTCCTAACCGTTTTACTAGTCTTTGCTGTGGTAGCTGGCTTTTATTTTTATTTTACCAAGCCACTCCCTAGCTGCTTGGATGGTAAACAAAATCAGGGTGAATGGGGAGTCGATTGTGGCGGACCTTGTGCTAGGGTTTGTCGGTCGGAAACCCAGCCCTTAGTGACCCTCTGGACCAGAGTGTTTGAGATAACCCCTGGTAATTATACAGCGGTGGCTTATGTCGAAAATCCCAATCGTCTGCTTGGGTTGCCGACTTTTAATTATGAGTTTGTGTTGACTGATTTTAAGGGCACAGAAATAGCTAGGGCAAGTGGCGAGTCATTTGCCAATCCCAAAGAACGATTCATTGTTTTTTCTTCGAACATTATGGCGCCTGCCGGCACAGCCAACCGATCTTTCCTAGGGTTTCCCGACAATTTTGTTTGGCAGAGACTAGACAAAGATCCCCTGAAAATACAAATGAAAAGAAAGAATTTTTCGCTGGAACCAAGCCCCAACCTGAGCGCCGAAGTATTAAGTGAGGAAATAAAGACAATAAATCGTTTTCCGGTTTACGTGGTTTTGTCAGACAAAAACGGCAACGCTATTTCGGCTAGTGCCACTTTTGTTGACAGTCTGGGGGCCCAATCGGCCACCGACGTTTATTTTACTTGGCCTACCCCTTTTGCCGATACCCCTGTCTTTTTTGATTTTTACCCCCACGCTAGTCTGTTCGACTAGCTAGTATTTATGTTTAATTGGCAAAAAATATTTCATCGTATATCAATCGATCCAATTTTGCTATTGGCAATTTTCCCTATTTTGTTTGCCGGTCTTATGACGATGAATTCTTTTACCTCTAATCAGTATTATTTTGATCGACAACTTTTGTGGATTATTTTTTCTTTTATAATTTTCTTTTGCGCCAGTTTGGTTGACTGGCGATTTATGCGCCGGAGCGGGGTAGTGGCGGCTATTTATATTGGCGGTCTGCTCATGCTTTTGGTGGTGGCCCTTGCGGGGCAGGTGACGCGCAATGTGGAAAGCTGGCTGTCTTTTGGTGGGGTATCTGTTCAGCCGGCGGAATTTATGAAATTGGTAATGATTATTATATTGGCAAAATATTTTTCGCGCCGTCATATTGAGATTGCCAATATCAGACATATTATCCTCTCTGGGGCTTATGCCTTTGTCCCGTTTGTACTAGTGGCATTACAGCCCGACTTTGGTTCGGCTCTAATTATTTTTGCGATTTGGTTGGGAATGACGATGGTTTCGGGCATTTCTCTAAAACATCTTGGGCTCGTTTTTCTGATTGGCGGGATATCTTTTGGGGCTCTTTGGGGATTTGTTTTTGCGGATTATCAAAAAGAAAGAATCAAAACTTTTATTCATCCCTTGGCGGATATCCAAGGTACAGGGTATAACGCCTTTCAGTCTATGGTCGCGGTGGGGGCGGGCCAGATTTGGGGCAAAGGAGTGGGCTATGGTACCCAATCCCGTTTACAGTTTTTGCCGGAACATCAGACAGACTTTATTTTTGCGGCTTTTGCCGAAGAGTGGGGCTATGTTGGCGTATTACTATTTTTTCTCTTATTTGGGATTATTATTTGGCGCATTGTGGCCAATGCTTCTTTAGGGGCGACCAATTTTGAAATGCTGTTTGGGTTAGGGTTGGCTATATTTCTAATGGCCCACTTTGTGATCCATATTGGGATGAATATTGGCATTTTGCCGGTCACTGGTCTGCCGGTTTCTTTTCTCTCATACGGCGGTTCTCATATGCTAACGGTATTTTTTGGATTGGGAATTTTGATGGGCATGAGACGCTATTCGAATGCCTTTCATCGCGACGATGTTCATAACGAATTTATTGGACCGAGGTAAGATGAATTTTTCTTTGAGTCTGTTAGACTTATACTAATTAAGAATCCTAATTTTTATTTATGAAATCAAATGAAGGTTTTATGACAATGGGTTTAGTTATTTTTTGGGTGGTGGTCATTGGATTAGTCGGAGCAGTCGGTATTGGGTATGTAGAATATAATAAAGGATACAGTTCACCAAAGATAGATTTGCCCGATATACCAAAAAAGGGCGATTTGATTGCTTCTCAAAAAATTATCAAAAACGAAGGTACGGTAACTGAAAAATCTACAGTCAAAGTAGAAGGCAAACTAGCAAACTCTGCACCCACTAAAGTTTTAACAAAAAAATATACCCATCCGTTTGGGATTTACAGTTTCAGTTATCCAGCCAGCTGGGAATTGATTGAAGAAAATTCATATGTATCATCGCAGTGGAAAGACAATTTAAAACCTGGATTTGTATTCCAGGTAAGTTATATGTCTCTGTCCGATTATTTCCAATTTACGACAGATGCCAAACCAACCGCAAACCTTCTAGGTCGAAGAACCTGGATAGCCACGACTATTATGTCTGAAACACCTTCTTATGTAGTTGATTCGGGGATCCCATTGTCATTATCTTCTGGTAAAACTGATACTCTGGCCATTGTCTTTACTGCTTCAAGTTATGATGATACCGCATGGCAAGTTATAAAAAGCACAGTAATTGGTAGCTCTATAAATCAAACAGCTTTTGCTACTAGTGTGGCTAAAGATTTGAAAGAGGCAGAAAAAGTTGCGGATAGTGTTGAAGTAATTTCAAAATTAGGCTCATTGGCTTATGCTATCGAATTGTATTTTGATGACCGCAACAAAAGCTATAAGGGGGCTTGTTTGACTGACGACAGAAGAACTAGTGTCCCAAGCTCTAGAGAGTCGATTCTAGAATCAATAAGCCCAGATAATTATAAATGTATAGACAGCCAAGATTCTTACGCAGTGTCTGTACTTTTAAAATCAGGCCGATATTATTGTATTGATAGTACGGGTTATAAGGAATATGTTTCAGGTTTAAATACTACCGCGTCATGTAAAAAATAGTTCCTATGGATTTAATCGGTGGCTAGTTTAAGAATATAGAGAAATTGTCTGACTGATCATTTGGTCAAAAGAGAAATTAGTAGTCACGTGGTCGTGGAGTTTGGCACCAAGGGCTTGGCGGATGTCTTTATTGCTAGCCAGGCCATCTAAGTATTCAGCTAATTTAGCTACATCAGCTATTGGGAAAAGAGGGTTGCCGGTTTCGGCCAAAATGTCTCGAATGCCTGGAATGTCGGAGCCGACGGCGGGTAGGCAAGCCAAACCAGCCTCCATCAGGGTGTAGGGGTGACCTTCTTTTATAGACGGCAAGACAAAAAAATCCCCCGCGGCTAGATAGGTGGCAGCGTCTGTGACGAAGTCGGCCAAATAAACCCTTTGGGACAAATTTAAAGTGGTGATTATTTTTTCTAAAACTTGTTTTTGCTCACCGGCGCCGATAATAATATATCTAAAATTATTTTTAGTTTTACTAATAGCTTCAATCAACATCGACAAATTTTTATTGGGGTGTAGCTCGGCAATAGTTATCCCAAGTATCTCTTCGGGTAAAAATTGAGTCTGACAAATAGTTCCTAGCTCATGGCGGGCGTCAATTTTGGTTTTTAAATTTGGGCTCTTGAGACCGTTATAAATCAAATTCATCTTATTATTTTGCCCCCACATGGTTTGGCCTTGGGCCAAGTCCTGTTTGTTGATGACAATTATTTGGTGACAGAAAAAGCAGGTTAACCAAGAGAAAAAATAGATTACTTTTTTATTAAGCCAATTTCTCGACTCATTAAAGGGCCAGCCGTGGACAGTGTAAATAATTTTTTTTAGACCCAAGAGTCGGCCCCAAAAGGCGCCAATACCCGATATTTTGGAACTGTTTAAGTGTAAAATATCTGGTTTTTCTTGGTGTAATATTTTTAATATTTCACCAAAGCTTTTGATTTCAGAAAATAGAGAAATATCTCTAGTGAGAGATTTTATAAAAATCGTTCTTATACCAGCTTGGTCTAAAAGCTGGTTCAGTTGGCCGGCTGGGGCGCCCCTTTTACCAGTGCCACCGAGGGCCACCACCACCTCAAACTGGTCTGTCGGCAGGGCTGTAGCCATGTCATAGACATACTTTTGGGCCCCCCCGAAGTTAGATTTGGTAATGAGATATAGAATTTTCCTTTTTGGGGTCATATTTTCTCTATATTTCCTAATAGGGTGCACTATAGCATAAATCCCGATTTTGTTGTATTATCACGCTCAATGAAAGTCCAAAGCCCCAGCCAGCCCCTTTTCCTATTGATTGGCGATCTTTTTGTTTTAGTGTTTTCCTTGTGGGTAACCTTGCTTATCCGCTATGTCAATTTTCCGACCAGCGAGGCTTTTGTTGGCCACCTTTTGCCCTTCAGCTTTATTTTTACTATTTGGTTGGTTGTCTATTTTATCTATGACCTATATGGCAATCAAACCACTATTTTCCAAAAAAAGTTATCGGCGGTTATATTTAATGCTCACATCATAAATAGCATTATTGCTCTGGCCTTCTTTTATTTTATTCCATACTTTTCTATCACCCCCAAAACGACCCTTTTTATATTTTTAGCGGTATCATTTTTAATTTTTGACTGGTGGCGGCGCCAGATTGTTTTTACTATTTGGCGCGGGGGTCTGGAAACAATCCTTTTTTCTTGTGATGGTCCCGAAGTGGAAGAGCTGGTCAAAGAATTTACAACCAACAGCTGGTATCGGGTCAAAATATTAAGAAAAACAAGCGATATGTCTGGCCTGGTAAACAACATGCCCACAGTGGTGATAAACACCCACGATGCCAATGCCGAGGATTTTGTAAGTTTTTATTATATGCTTTTTGCGGGGGCCAAATTTGTCACCCTTGATAGTTTGTACGAAACAATGTTTGGTCGGGTGCCTATTTCTAGTATTTCTGAGCGTTGGTTCTTGGAATCAATATCGGTTCAACCAAAACCTATTTTTCAAGTTTGGAAACGGATTACCGATATGGTGGTTGGTTCTTTGGTGGGGCTAGTTTCTCTGCCTCTGTATCCTTTTATTATGTTGGCGATCAAGCTGGATGATGGCGGTGAAATATTTATCTCACCAGAGCGGGTGGGGGAGCACAACCGACCGATTCGGCTATTTAAATTTCGGACAATGACGGTGGGCAATGACGGTGGGCAGTGGGGCACCGTTGCCAATCAGGTGACGCGGGTTGGAGCATTTTTGCGCAAAACTCGTCTGGATGAATTGCCCCAAATTTGGAATGTGATTAGGGGCGATTTGTCCCTAGTGGGCCCCCGCCCCGAATTTGCCCCAGCGGTTTTGCAATATACTGAGGAAATTAAGTTTTATAATATCAGGCATTTGGTCAAGCCGGGTTTGTCGGGCTGGGCCCAGATTTATGGTGAGCAACCACATCATGGTATTGGTGTAGAGGAAACAAAAAATAAACTGTCTTATGATTTGTATTACATAAAAAATCGTAGCATTGTTTTGGATATAAAAATTGTGCTTAAAACCATTAGAATTTTGTTGTCACGTAGTGGAATATAAACTATGTCTAGTATTGTTAACGGGCGGGAATTGGCGCAAGAGATAAAAGCGCAATTAAAAATACAAGTTGGGTCGCTACAGGCGGTTAAACTGGCGGTGGTTTGTGTTGGGGGCAATGAGGTGACTATGAAATATATAGAGAGGAAAATAGCTTTTGGTAAAGACATTGGGGTCGAGGTTGTCTGCTTTGATTTACTGCCTGATACACCAGAAGAAGAGGTTATTGATTTAATCGAGCGGTTAAATAATGATGAGTCGGTTTCGGCTATAGTGGTTCAGCTACCCCTGCCTGCAAATATTAATTCAGATAATGTTTTAGCTGCTATCGGCTCAGAAAAGGATGTTGATGCTTTGGGTAAAGAGCCGGTTGTTGATTCGCCCGTAGTTTTGGCGGTCAAGACAATATTTTCTGCTTATGATGTGGAGCCAAGCAACAAAATAGCAGTCGTTATAGGCAAGGGCCGGTTGGTAGGAAAACCGGTCGCTGTATTTTTGGCGCAGGCAGGGGCCGAAGTCACTCAGTTTGATTTGGATAATAAAGTGGGTCTACCAGAGGCGTTGGGTAAAGCCGATATTGTTGTTTTGGGAGCGGGGGTGGCTGGGCTAATTAAACCCGAGATGCTTAAACAGGGGGTTGTTTTAATCGATGCCGCCACCAGTGAGTTGGGTGGCAAAATTGTCGGAGATGCTGACCCGGCTTGTGTCGATATTTGTTCGGTTTTTACTCCGGTGCCGGGTGGCGTGGGTCCTCTGACAGTAGCGTGTTTGTTTAAAAACCTCATATCTTTGGCCACAAAATAAACTTGATTTATATACCGAGAGAGCAGTATACTAGCCGAGATGAATAAATATCGCCTTAGCGCCTTAGCGCTTGTCATAGTTTCCATTTTTCTAGGCTATTTTGTGTATGCCTCAGAGTTTACTGGTAAATTTGTCTGGGATAGGCCATTTCGCCTAGGTCTAGATTTGTCTGGTGGAACCCACTTGGTTTACAAGGCCGATGTTTCTGATATTTCTTATACCGAAGTCGGTGAAGCGATGTCTGCCCTAAAGGAGGTTATTGAGAGAAGGGTAAATGTGTTTGGTGTCTCAGAACCATTGATTCAGGTTGAACAATCTGGCCTTGGTGAAAGCGCCAATCATAAACTGATTGTCGAATTGCCCGGGGTGACAAATGTTGAAGAAGCTCTAGCGATGATTAGCAAGACCCCGGTTCTAGAATTTAAAACAGAGGGGCCAAATATTAAAACCGATGATTTGGCCGCATCTTATATTGATTCAGGTTTGACCGGAAAATATCTAAAACGAGCGCAGGTTGTCTTTCCCCAAAGCCAGGGAGGCGGAGCGTCTCTAGGGCCAATTGTTCTAGTTGAATTTGATAAAAAAGGTAGCGAGTTGTTTGCCCAGATTACCAAAGACAATGTAGGTAAAACCGTGGGGATATTTTTAGATGGAGAATTGATGTCCGCCCCAGTGGTGCAAGAGGCCATCTCTTCTGGCGAGGCGCAAATTACTGGCAACTATACGGTGGCCGAAGCCAAAGAATTGGTTAGAAATTTAAATCTAGGTGCTTTGCCGGTGCCGATTGCCCTTGATTCCACGCAGACTATCGGGCCGACCCTCGGCGCGGATGTACTAAATGCTGGTATAAAAGCGGGGGTTATTGGCTTTATCCTCTTGGCTTTATTTATGATTGTTTGGTATCGCTTGCCGGGGTTGGTGGCCGTATTTGCTCTTACTACGTATGTGGTTATTATCCTGGCTCTTTTCAAAACTTTGCCGGTCACTATTACCGCTGCAGGTATTGCTGGACTCATCTTGTCGATCGGGATTGCGGTTGACGCCAACGTGCTTATTTTTGAAAGAATGAAAGAAGAGATGGCCAAGGGGCACTCTATCCACGAAGCGATAAAAGACGGGTTCGCCAGAGCCTGGCTGTCTATTCGCGATTCAAATTTGTCGGGCATTATCTCGGCTAGTGTTTTGTTTTGGTTTGGAACTAGTATGATCAAGGGTTTTGCCCTCACTCTTATTATCGGTATTTTGGTGAGTATGTTCAGTGCTATTACTGTAACCAGAACCTTCTTGTTTGCCCTAGGTGTAAAAAGAT
>JAUPVZ010000026.1 GCA_030916795.1 Patescibacteria group bacterium | reverse complement strand
TGCGCAGGGCGACGGCCCGAGCAGAGCAAATTTTCAGCAGAAAATTATGTGTGCTCGCCGAAAAACATTTCCGAGCGCTTCTATTCCTTCGGTCGCATCAACGGGAAAATATGAGTCTCGCGTAGTGGTTTGTCAACAAGCATCGCAAACAGCCGGTCACCAAAACCATTACCAAAGGCCGGTGGCATACCATGTTCCAACATTTCGACAAATTCCCAATCGGGCATCATCGCTTCTTTGTCACCACGGTCAATCAGCTTTTGTTGTAGTTCAAACCGCTCGCGTTGGTCAATCGGATTATTTAATTCAGAAAAGCCATTGGTCGCTTCAGCTCCAGCCAAAATAAGCTGGGCACGGTTGGTCAGCTCTGGGTTATCTAGACGGGCCTTGGACAAAGGCGAAACCAGCTTGGGGTGCCCCACCAGCCAGGCAGGGCCGGCGATTTGCTTGCGACAATATTTCCACAAGGTGTCGGTCAGTCGTTCGCGATTGTCACCGGTATATTTTACCCCCAATTCATCTAATTTATTTTTCATCTCAACCTCGCTGGCAGACAAAACATCTATCCCGGTCATCTCTTTTACTTTTTCAACATATTCAATCCGGGGCCACGGGCTAGCCGAAAATTCAAAATGCATCCCCCGAGAAGTAAAAGCGGTTTTACCAAATACATCCCTCACTAAACCGCGCAATAGATTTTCGGTCAATTCTATACCCTGCTCGACATCCATATAGGCGGCATAGAACTCGATATTAGTAAATTCTTGGGCATGGTCGGGGCTCGTCCCTTCGTTGCGATAGACCCGACCAATTTCAAAAGTTCGAGGCAAACCGGCGGCCAACAATTTTTTCTGCCATAGCTCCCCAACCGAGATACGTAAAAATACATCCAAATCATAATCGTCGTGGTGAGTCTTAAAAGGGTTCGCCTCGGCGCCCCCGGTCGACAATTCTAAAGTCGGAGTTTCGACTTCGATAAAATTTTCTTTAATTAAAAAATTACGAATATACTGCCAAAAGCGGGCTTTGAGCTCGATCAACTCTCGGGCTTCTGGGTTCATTAAAATATCCAAATAACGTTTGCGAAAACGGGTCTCTTCGTCGGTCAGACCATGCCACTTTTCCGGCAGAGGTAACAAACTCTTGGAAAGCATCTGCCAAGACTGAATCTTGATTGTCTTTTCCCCACGATTGGTAACAAACAAGGTACCAGTGAGAGATACAAAATCACCCATATCGACTGTTTCTGAAAACAGTGAGAAAACTTGTTCATCTATCTCATCTTGTTTCAATAAACCCTGCAAAGTGGCGGTGCCGTCAAAAATATTAATAAAAACAATCGCTCCCTGGCCCCTAATAGCCATTACTCTACCCGCGACAGTTACGGCCTGGGCAGACGAAGATAATGTATCAAATTGAGACAAAATATTTTTTAGATCAGCGGTACGAGAAACCTGCCCTGGATAAGGGTTTAGACCAACAGACTCTAGCTGTTGCAATTTTTTCAGCCTCTCGGCTTTTATTTCATCGAGAGATGCCATAAGGAAAGAAAGCTTTTGGCTTTCCTTTATTTTATATCAACTATCGTATATTGCACATCACCTTTCGGTGTATTAACCACTACCTTGTCCCCTTTTTTCTTATCGAGCAACACCGAACCAAGTGGCGACTGATGAGAAATTTTAAACAAAGCGGCATTGGCCTCTTCGGAACCGACTATTTGGTATTCTACTTTGTCACCTTTATCTTTTTGAATTAAAACTTTTGAGCCAACATTAACCTTGCCTTTAGCGCCAGTGGTAGAAATAATAACAGCATTTTTGAGCATTACCTCCAGCTCGGAAATGCGATCTTCGATATCGGCTTGTTTGTCTCGAGCTTCGTGATATTCAGCATTTTCGGACAGATCACCTAGAGATTTGGCATACTCTAGCTGTTCGGCAATATTTTTGCGCTCTACCATTTTCAAATTATGAAGCTCAGCTTCTAACTCCTTTCTTTTTTCCTCGCTTAAATATGCCGGGGTCGTGTTCATAATCAAATTAATATGATTAGTTTGTTAAATGAAGTCGCGTCCTCGTATCGGTTTTAGTAAATCTAAACATAACTGACCTAAATCCAAATTCAGAGAAGGGATAGTATACCTTATTACTAGACCCCAGTCAAAGCTATTATTTTAGATATTCCGGGGTATAAATCACCATCCAATCGAGCAGCCGCCGCATTACCATACCGCCACCAGCATTGGTCGTAAGTGGTCCACTTTCCATTACCACCACAAAAGAATAGCGAGGGTTTTGATATGGGAAAAAGCCACTAATCCAGGCATTAATCCGACTTTTACCTGCGCCTACTTGGGCCGTACCAGACTTGGCGGCCGCTTCAATATTGGGCGAATTTAGAACAATAGCTGTCCCATTGGTCACCGTTTGTCTCATCGCCTCTCTAATAACTTGAAAATCTTGATGCTCGATATTTATTTTTCTTTCAACTCGTGACTGGTTTGGGCGAGAACGCAAGGTTGGCTTGAGTAATAAGCCATCATTAGCAATAGCGCCCACCGCCCGCGCCACCTGCAACGGCGTAACCAAATAGCCATACTGACCAATAGCTGTGTG
>JAUPVZ010000025.1 GCA_030916795.1 Patescibacteria group bacterium | reverse complement strand
GTTGCGTGAATATCGAGTCGAAGGCACCCTAGGTGATATTAAGGTTGGCGATACTTTTGATACCTCAGTTTTTGCCGAGGGGGACAATGTGACTGTTTCAGGTATTTCAAAGGGTAAGGGTTTCCAGGGTGTGGTAAAGCGTCATGGTTTCCACGGGGGGCCACGTTCTCATGGTCAAAAACACTCTGAACGTGAACCAGGCTCCATTGGTGCTGGTGGAATGCAAAGAGTGTTTAAGGGCAAGCGTATGGCTGGCCGTATGGGTGGGGATATGATTACCCAAAAGACTATCAAGATTGTTAAGGTGGATAAGGATAATAACCAAATTTTTGTTACTGGCTCAGTACCCGGTCGCCGGGGGACGGTGGTAGAGATTAGGGGCTAGCTAAAATATTTTCATATACAAAATCATGGAAGCAAAAGTTTACAACAAAAGTGGTAAAGAGGCGGGAAAAGTCAGTCTAGATGACAAGCTTTTTGGTCTTACTTGGAATGCCGACCTGGTTCACCAGGTAATAACCAGCATGCAAAACAATGCACGGGTAAATATTGCTCATACCAAAAACCGCGCCGATGTTTCTGGTGGTGGCAAAAAGCCTTGGCGCCAAAAAGGTACCGGCCGTGCTCGTCACGGCTCGACTCGTTCGCCGATTTGGGTTGGTGGTGGTGTGGCTCATGGCCCCCGCAATGAACGAGAATTCGAAAGAAAGATAAACAAGAAAATGAAGACTAAGGCTCTCTTTACAATATTGTCACAAAAATTGCGTGACGGGGAATTAGTTTTTATCGACAGCTTGTCTTTCTCTTCGCCAAAAGCGGGAGAGGCCCAGAAAATAATCAATTCATTGGCAACGGTGAAGGGTTTAGAAAAAATTGCCTACAAGACTGGCAAACGGGCCTATGTGGCTTTGCCCGAAAAAGACGATAATGCTCTTTTGAGTTTTCGTAACTTCAAAAGTGTAAAATTGGAAGAAGCCCGCAATACTAGCCCGTTGGATTTGATGACTTACAAATATGTAGTGGTCGTTGCCCCCGAAGAGGCGGTTAAAACCCTAACGGCTAGAGTTAAATAAATATTATGGCAAAACAACAACTAACAACCGGAGCAGTCATTTTGACCAGACCACGGATCACCGAAAAGGCATCCGCTCTTACTGAAAGGAAGGAGCCGGTTTATACTTTTGAGGTGGCGGCCCTAGCTGGCAAAGTGGCGATTATGCGAGCGATCAAGGAAAAGTACGGAGTTACTCCGCTAAAGGTAAATATTGTAAATTTGCCACGCAAGAATGTTATTGTTCGAGGCAAGAGGGGGGTGACAGCTGGTATTAAGAAAGCCATGGTATTTTTGCCAAAAGGTAGCCAAATTGATTTTATTTAGTCCATATGAAAACTTTTTCACCTACAACTCCATCGCGTCGCCAAATGTCCGTTGTTACTTACAAGGGTGTTTTGACAGCGAAAAAACCCAAAAAATCTCTAACCAAGGGCAAAAAGCGTGGTTCGGGACGCAATAATGCGGGACGAATCACGGTTCGGCACAAAGGCGGTGGCCACAAACGAAGCTTGCGCGAGATCGACTTTTTGTACAATAAGCACAGTATTCCGGCCACAGTAAAATCGGTTGAATATGACCCAAACCGTTCGGGTTTTATTGCTCTAGTCTGCTACAAAGACGGTGAATATCGCTATATTGTTGTTCCTAAAGATATGAAAGTTGGAGATGTCTTTGTTGTTTCGGCCGATGCTGATGTAAAAATTGGCAATCGTCTTCCTCTTAAAAAGATTGCTTCGGGTACCTTTGTTTACAATATTGAAATCAAACCAGAGGGTGGGGCCAAGCTTATTCGCTCGGCTGGTTCTTATGCCGAAGTTCTAGCCAATGATGCTGGCTATACTAGTGTCAAAATGCCATCGGGAGAGATTCGTCGAATCAATGAAAACGCTTGGGCATCGATCGGCTCAGTGTCTAATGAAGAATACAAACTAGCTAATTATGGCAAAGCTGGTAAGAGTCGTTGGAAAGGTATCCGCCCAACTGTGCGGGGTAGTGCTATGAACCCGGTTGACCACCCACACGGTGGAGGTGAAGGCCGACAGGGTATCGGCTTGCGCCGAGGACCTAAGACTCGCGAGGGTAAGCAGGCCTATGGGGTGCGTACTCGTCGCTCGAAGAAGTATTCTGACAAGTTTATTGTTACCCGCCGTAAAGGCAAGAGATAGTCATAATGAGCCAAAAACCACCCGAAAAGGGTGGTTTTTGGCTCCGAGGTCTTCTTTGGCCCACTAACTGCTAGGGGAGTCATAAAATACTAGGGTCACATTGGCCATAGGGTTTGACATTATCTCCTTTTCTGCTAATATATTCCCGTGCTTACGGTCGGGCGATATGCCGTCCGATTTTTTTGAAACATGCCACGATCACTTAAAAAAGGTCCCTATGTGGACGAAAAATTAATAAAGAAAATTGTCGACAAAAAACCAGGCCAGGGTGGGGTTGTTAAGACTTGGGCTCGACGCAGCCAAATCGCCCCCGAAATGGTCGGTTTTACTTTTGGTGTCCACAATGGCAAAGATCATATTGAGGTATTCGTAACGGAAGAAATGGTGGGACATCGTCTGGGTGAGTTTTCTCCAACCAAAAAGTTTTATCGTCATGGTGGTAAGATGCAAAAAGAATTGGAACAGAAGAAAAAAGAAGCAGAAATTGCTGCTGCCAAAGCTGCCAAGACAACCACTGATACTAAAAAATAATTGCTATGAAAGCTTCATTGTCCAACTATCGTCAAGCTCCCCGCAAAGTCAGATTACTGGCTGATTTGGTTCGGGGCAAAAGCGTTAAGTCGGCTTTGGTAGAATTGAGTTTCGTCGAAAAGCGAGCCTCTTTTCCGATGATTCAATTGATTGATTCGGCGGTCGCAAATGCCCAGAACAATTTTAATGCCAGCAAAGATGATTTGTTTATAAAAGAGATTCGGGTTGATAAAGGTCTAGTAATGAAGCGGTTTATGCCTCGGGCCCGTGGCCGAGCTACCCCACTGCGTCATCGTACTAGCCATATCAATGTGGTCCTTGGGGTAAAAGGTGAAAATATTGAGATAAAAGAAACTGTTAAAGCTCCGGCGAAAGCGATAAAAAAGACCAAAACGGTAGCCAAAGCTAAGACACTTAAAAAATAAATATGACACATAGCGTTCATCCATATTCACATCGACTTGGTATTATCAGGGACTGGAAGTCTCGCTGGTTTGGTGCTCGTGGTAAATACCAAGAGTATCTAAAAACTGATATCCTTTTGCGTGAATATCTTACCAAGCGCCTACGTGGTTTTTATGTTGATACTATTGAGATTGAACGCAGTGAAAATGTCTTCAGAATCATAATCAAAACTTCTCGCCCGGGAATGGTTATCGGACGATCTGGTGAAGGTTCGACCAAGTTGAAGGCCGATATTCTAAAACAAATGAAAAGAATTGGGAATTCTATTCCCAAGGAGGTAAAAGTAGATATTGAAGAGATTAAGGATCCAGAAGCGCATGCTGCTATTGTGGCTTATATGATAGCCGAGGCCCTAGAGAAACGTATGCCTTTCCGCCGGATTATGAAGCAGACAATTGAAAAGGTAATGTCCCAGCGTAATGTTCAAGGAATCAAGATAAACCTATCTGGTCGCCTTGGTGGTGCCGAGATGGGTCGCCGGGAGTCCCAGAAGTCGGGGCAGGTCCCACTGCAGACTTTGCGGGCCGATGTCGACTTTGCTCGGGAAAAGGCTTATTTGCCATATGGAGTGATTGGTATAAAAGTCTGGATTTACCGTGGTTAAATTTTTGATAATAAATAAACGACCATGTCCCTTTTCCCTAAAAAAGTTAAACATCGCAAATGGCAAACCGGGCGTGTTAACCCTGACAAAAAACGGGTGGCGACTCGGGGGATTCGTTTGTCTTTCGGTTCATTCGGTCTAAAGGCCGACGGTGTGGCGCGTATTCGCTCTAACCAGATAGAGGCCGCCCGCAAGACTATTGCTCGTCAGATGCAAAAGAAAGGCAAGCTTTGGATTCGTATTTTCCCTGATCGTCCTTTTACGGCCAAAGCGGCTGAAGTGGGTATGGGTAAGGGTAAAGGAGACCCCCAAGGATACGAGGTCGAGGTTTTGCCAGGCCGATTGATTTTCGAGTTGGATGGGCTAGATGAGGCCACTTCTCGCGAAGCTTTGCGTAAAGCTGGCGCCAAGTTGCCAGTTAAGACTAGGATTGTTGCGCGGTAATATTGTACTACTATGAACACTAAAGATTTACGTAAAAAAAGTGAAGCCGATCTAAAGAAGCTCTTACAGGAAAAAAGAGAGTCTTTGTTGGCGTTTCGTTTTGGGGTAGCCGGGGCCAAAACCAAGAATGTTAAAGAGGGTCGAAATACTCGCAAAATAGTGGCCCAGATTTTGACCATCTTGCGTGAAAGCACAAAAAAAGCTAATGTATAGCATCATTTTATGACCAATTCCACCGACAAAAAAATAGTAGGCAAGACCTTTAAGGGGACGGTTGTGTCTGACAAAATGGACAAAACTGTGGTGGTTGAAGTGGCCACCTTTAAACAGCATGCCAAATACGGCAAGTTCCAGACTCGTCACAAGAAGTTTAAGGCTCATGATGAAGCTAATACTTGCAAGGTGGGTGATGTTGTCACTATCAAAGAAGTAAAGCCTATTTCTAAAGATAAAAATTTTATTGTAATAAAGTAATATGATTCAGCCACAGTCCATCGTAAAGATTGCAGACAACACCGGTGCCAAGATCGGACGTGTTTTCAAGGTGCTTGGTGGCTCTAAGCGCCGCTATGCCGAGATTGGTGACTTGGTGGTAATGTCGGTGCAAACAGCTGAACCCCGCAAAGCGGTCAAGAAAAAGGACGTTGTGCAAGCAGTGGTTGTTCGCCAGACCAAGCCATACCGTCGCAAAGATGGTTCTTATGTTCGGTTTGATGAAAATGCGGTAGTTATTTTGGAAAAAGGTAAACAGGATCCAAAAGGTGGTCGTATTTTCGGACCAATTCCCCGCGAGATACAAGAAAAGGGTTATCAGAAGATTGCCTCACTGGCCCCGGAAGTAGTCTAATTTTATATTTATGAATTCAATGCATGTTAAAAAAGGGGATACGGTAACCGTTGTCACCGGCAAGGACAAAGGCAAAACTGGTAAAATAGTGCGTTCTTTGCCTACCCGCCAGCTGGTTATTGTTGAGGGTCTAAATCTTAAAAAACGCCGGGTGAAAGCTAGGACTAACAAAGATGCTGGACAGACTGTACAGATGTCAGCACCGATCCATGTTTCTAATGTGAAACTGGCCACCAAAGCTGTAAAGACCGCCAAAAAAACTACTAAAACTGCTAAAAAATAAGGCTTATGATTATTCCACTTAAAGAAAAAATCGAAAAAATAAAACCAGCGATGCGCGAAGCATTGGGGGTAAAGAATGATTTGGCCCTTCCTCGTCTAGTCAAAGTGGTGGTGTCTTCTGGTACCGGTAAAGCCAAGGATAAAAAGCGCAACGAATTGGTCGCAGACCGCTTGGGCAAAATTACTGGTCAAAAAGCCGCCTTGCGTGGGGCCAAAAAATCTATTGCTACCTTTAAACTTCGCCAAGGTGATGTTATTGGGGTAGCGGCGACTCTGCGTGGTCCCCGAATGTATAAATTTTTGGATAAGCTATTCAATATTGCTATGCCTCGTATGCGTGACTTCAAGGGCTACACCGAGACTAGTATCGACGACTTAGGCAACCTAACTATTGGTATTCGTGAGCACGTGGTTTTCCCCGAAACCGTAGATGAGGAGATTAAAGATGTTTTCGGGATGTCGGTGACAATTGTTACTACCGCCAAGGATAAAAAAGAAGCCCTGACATTTTTCAAGCAGATTGGGTTTCCGTTCAAGAAATAGGCGCTCACCTCCACTTCCTTTTCCAAACACAGAAAACCACTCCAGCGAGTGGTTTTCTTCTGCTCCAGCGTGGCCGTTTGGCCTCGCCCCTGCTGGGGCAAAATAACTTAAGGCCAAAACCCTGCCGCCTGCCTGCCGGTAGGCAGGGCCTACACCTCCGCCCACCTGCCATGCGAGGCACGAGCGGGCAGGCAAGGTTTTGAAACGGAACTAGGATCACTTAGCAGGAAAATTATCAAAAACCTAGTGTCTGGTAATTTTAGATGTTCCGGCGGGAGAGTTTGCTCCGCTGGGGCCAGGATTGCGCCACTTAGCCGGC
>JAUPVZ010000024.1 GCA_030916795.1 Patescibacteria group bacterium | reverse complement strand
TTTCGGGGTAAACAGGAACTAGGACATTGGCCCCATCACCACTGGCAAAAATAGTGTTTTTGGAAAAGTTGGGTACCGGGTCGGTGTTTATATCTGGGTTAGCTAAATATATTTCACCCTTTCGCTCGGTGGCTTTACCGGAAAGTTGCACGGTTTGGCCCGGGAAAAGTTTTTTGGCGAGGTAGGCTTGGTGGAACCAGACAGCTTTTATTTTGCCCGTTTCGTCTTCAAAGGTCGCTTCGGCCATTGGTATTTTTTGGCGGTAAGCTTTTTTGGTTTCGGCTTTAACGACGCGTACAATAATTGCCGTATTTTCTCCGACGACAATGTCGGCAATATTTTTTATTTCACCCTGAAAGGCGTAGCGGGCGGGGAGGTAGAGCAATAAATCTTGGATGGTATTTAAGCGCAACCTTTCCAGTGCTACCTTTTGGTCGGGCTTTAGGCGAAAGTGGGCGGAAATGAGATCAGTCGGATTCATAGACAAATTATAGCTTAAAATAGCCCTGAATAGAGGGTTTTTCTCTATATTGACAATATTGGTATATATGATATAATTATAAACAGAGTTCGTTTACATGGGTGTCCACAGCCAAAAATGTGGGAGAAGGAGATATTATGTTTATTCTACTTACGCTCGTCGCAGCGCTTTGTGTCCAGGATTCTCCGGCTTCGGGCGAGTCTTTTGCTGAAGCTTGTCGGGTCGGCTTTTATACCGACCACGCAGAATCGGACACAACCTTTGTTTGGCTCGGCTCGGCCGAGGTGGAGTTAAGGGAATCTGGTCTTCTTCCTCCGACTGATCGTTGTCGACAGGAGGAGGGATCCGACCCTTTGCCCAAGCAGACACTAGAGTCTGTGGCGTCGCAATATTATTGCGACAAGCCTCAGGCCACTCGCCCCGCAACAGCGGTGGCGTGGGTGGGCTACGGCGGAGTGGTCTGTGTGGCTATCGACCACGAGGTGGGAGAGTATGAAAAGACCCTCCTGCACCTGGTGGCAGAGCCAGACGGAGAAGAGATGTCCTCTGATTCCTACACCGCTTATGGGGTGAGGAATATAGAGGACTGGGTCACCGCCTCTCCTGGCGGTGAGGGCTTCACTATCTTTGCCGTCGGGCAGGCCGATGGCGAGATTAACATCGAAGAGGTGTTGAGGCCCCTGGTGAGACTGGGGGTCTTGTCCAAGTGATTTCCTCTCTGCCTTGGTGGAGAGGAAAAGGGGTTGTGCTCATCTTGAGCGCAACCCCTTTAATTATTTTTATTTTATTTAGTTTAGCTACAAGTCCAAGGACAAATCCATTTTGGATTACCATTTTGGTCCTGTCCGAGATAACCTCCCTCAATTGTTATATTGCAATTATCGGCGCCGCCACTATAATTGCCGGGGATTCTATCTTTTAAATCGAGATGAATTACTTGGTTACTACCAGTGGTAACAGCACAACTACGTTGGATATCATTACATTCCTCAATAATATTAAAGCCAGGATTAGCGGCCTTAATCAATTCCAAAAATTTAGATGTGTTTTCTGTACAGCGTGTGGGGAAGGTGGTAGATGGCATTTGGTCCCCACAAGAAAAATCAATAGCCAAACCCTGTCGGTGTGGTGAGTCTGCATTGTCCCGACGTCGATCGTAGCTACCAGTGATTCGACAAGTGTTATAAGCCATACCAGGAGTGATTGTGCATTGCCCAAGTTCGTCCATTTTAGACATCCTACTAAAGAGTATTGAGGTTTGCCGGATTAGTTCCCATTGTCCTTTTAACTTATTGTTGGTTACATCGTCTTCTACTGGTAGAGGTGTGCCATTAAAATCTATTATTGTGCTGGTGCGACTTGGTCTATTGCCAGCTGAAAAAACGCCACAAGTACATTGTAATCTGGCTGCGATATTGGTATTTTTTAACGCCTCCCAATCTGATCCCGGACCAACTGTAATTTGGCCATCATTTACTCTTTCAATTAAAGTATTTCGTCCGGCAATGCCTGCAAGCAGTAGTAAGCTTTTTTGAATATCATTGTCTCGACAAGTACAAGAAGTTCTCTCTTCGGTTGAGCTTTTGTCTGGGCACCAAGCATACCATTGTGTAAGGGCGGCTGGGTCTACCCCGAGGGCTGAACATTCACTATAACTTGCTCGGTAGCCCCTATTGGTGATAAGGTCGCCATTTACACACCAGCCCATTTGAGTTGGAGAAGGGGCGGGCGGTTTTGAGTTGGTAGCGGCAGCGGTTAGGTGGTCGGTGGGTGGAATCTGATAAACAAAAGCAAGCGTGGCAGAAACCGCTGCTACTACTAACAAGATGGCTACAAAGATTAACTGTCGATATTTGTTTTTGGCCCACAGCTTTTTAATTTTCTTTTTCACGAGATTAATTTTTTTTGAAAAAATAAAACAAACGAAATATTCCACTACTAATAATCATCATAGCAAACATTAGGCCAAACCAATACAGCTGATAGAGGGGCCCGTCGGGGACAACGCTGGCACAGGAAGAAAAAACACAGTTGGCGTTGTCTGTTGGCTTTGTAAAAAAAAGAATGAGAAGAAAAGTGAGAACAGTCTGAGTGGCACTTATAACTATTGACCAAACAAATTTAGGTTTGGGCAACAGACTGAGTAAAATCAGGCCAAGAGGGATAATGAAAAAATGTTCCAATGATATTAGCCGAGCCAGTGGGGTGAGGGTGGTGAAAAAATAATCACTAATACCCCACAAGCTGTTTTTTGGCGATAGGACAAACAAAAAATCACCAAGCCAGATTAGGACGGGGAGAAAGATGATTTGCAGTTGAGAAACCACTAGGGTGGGAGAGCATAAAATTCCGCCCAATCCAAACAAGACTAAAGCGATATAGCAAAACCAAAAAGCTGAACCAGTGTTGCCGACATATATCGAGTAGTCGATAGCAATGACGCCAAAGGTGAGGGAAAACAGGCTGAGCCAGAACAAGGCCGGGTTTTTAGTTGTGACCATTGGCTAATAATAGCAAAAAACTAATTTTACCGAAGTAATTTAATTTTTGATTAGGGTTGGAGGCAGTCGGGGAGTAGATCAAATGGCTCGTTGCCTGTGCCGAGGGTGGAGCCAGCTGGGTCGTAAATATAAACGCGCTTTACATCGGGAAATTGGCGAAGGTTTTTTACAATAAGGTTGCCAATTGTGTAAGTGGACCCACGCGAGTCGCAACCGCCCTCGAGGTACACGCGGGCGAGGCCGGTTTCATTGTTAAATTCCAGACGAAGGCTAGTGGCCGCGCTTTTTTCTACTGCCAGGCCAATAGCTTGTTCGGCACTGGTCGGGCCTTTTATTAGTTCTTGCAAGACCGCTTTCATTGGGTCGCCCACTGCCACTTCTCGGACGACAGATTTTTCATAGGGTTCACGGCCAATGTTGAAGTTGGCGGTATCGAGGAAAAAGACGGTGATAGTTTGAGTTTGAGATGGCCAGATTTTCCATAGCCCCAAACTTAATATAATGACGACAATGATTAGTAGAATCTTTTTCATTTTTGTTAATTATAATTCATTATTTGTTTTTATACAGAGAGAGTTTTTATGGGATATTTTATGACCTCTTCTTCGTACATTACTCGAGCGGTATTTTTCCATAATAAGATTTCTTTGATTTTTTCTTTGGTTATTTTCGTATAGAACACACGGTAGAGTTCGTTGCAACGATACACCAGACCGGTAGTGGCGGACTTGATAAAGGTAGACTGTTTTTCTTCTAGCTTGACTACATAAGGAAGTGATACGGGGGCGCTTAGGCTACCTCGTAGTTGGGTGTCAGTAGTCCGCAAATTTATTTTTAGCGGAAAACTATAATTGTTTTTCACCTTCAAGTCGATAAGGTTGAAGAAGACAGTGGCGCCAGAAGCAAAGGGGACAGTCCGGCCACTGTCGGGAAAAACATCGCGTGAGTGGTGCTTTCTTTCGACAAAGTCACACTCGGTACAGGCAAACATATAAGCTAGGAGGTTGGAAAGCTGGCACAGGCCACCGCCAATGTCTTGTTTTAGTTTGCCGTCAGAAAGCACTAGGCCATTTTTAAAACCTTTCTTTTTTGATGGTCGTCCGACAAATTTCCAAAAGGAAAATGTTTGACCTGGGGCAATAACTAAACAATCCATATTTTTTATAGCAATTTTAATATTTTCAATTTTACCCTCGTCTAGTTTTTCCTGATTATATTTTCGGTAGAGGGGTGACGAATGCTCGGTGATGTTAAACCAGTTGGGGAGTGATTGGTGCTTAACAAAAAATTGCGGACGGAGTTGATATTTCAAATAGTTTAAGAGTCGTTTTGATTCAAGGATTATAGGTAAAAACACCGGGTGCTTTTTGGTGAAAGCAACGCGAGCCGATTTTTCGAGGCTGGCTATTTGTTTTAGGTGGTAGTCTAGCGGGGACATGGAGGAAATAACTAGGTGGAGTCAACGGGGTAGAGGGTGAGGGATTCGAAACTTACAGTTTCAGTACCCCGATTGGATATTTTATTTCGCTGAGGCTCATAAAATATGCTCAATCGGGCTTCGAATCCCTCACGCCGTGCCATTCAAGGCACGACTACTCCCGCAGTTTTTCACTGCGTTTCAAAACTGCGGAGAGTGAGGGATTCGAACCCTCGAGGGGTTTTAAAGCCCCTACCTCGTTAGCAGTGAGGCGCTTTCGGCCACTCAGCCAACTCTCCCTAAACCATGTTTTTTGAAGAAACATGGTTGGGCGTCCGTCTCTGGCGGATTAGCCCTAAAAACACTCATTATCTAAATGCCTAGGCGAACAATCTTTGAGATTGGTTTAGCCCTAGACACTTGCTGATACTAGCAGTTTTTGGCATATCTTTCAATCGAGAGAATTGCTGGAAATATGGGCCAATATGCACAAGCCACTCGCCAAGATGACTAGGAAGTGATATAATCAAAAGATAGCGTCTTAAAATTACAAGACACTGCATTTGATTAACAATTATTTAAGCAAATTATGCCTAAAGCAAATTCTGCCTTTATGAAGCCAATGACGGTGAGCGATGATCTTGCCGCCGTAGTAGGTAAGGGTCCAATGCCTCGGTCCGAAGTGGTAAAAGCGATCTGGGTTTATATTAAGAAAAATGATCTTCAGAACCCGGCCAATAAGCGCAACATCTTGGCAGACGAAAAACTACAAAAAGTTTTCGCTGGCAAAAAGGAAGTAACAATGTTTGAGATGACCAAATTGGTTTCCGCCCATTTGTCATAAATATAAACAAAAACCCCGGTCGCCTAGGCGACCGGGGTTTTTGTTTTAGCTATGAGCCACGACCCCGCCGTATAGGTATCGCGGAGAAGATTCTTTTAATACTCTGACAGCTTCGGCCATAGTCGCTCCGGTGGTGGTGACATCGTCTATAATAATCACTATTTTATTATTTAGATCAATATTTGGGGCTAGCTCGAAACAATTTTTTAAATTATTAATTCTTTCATTTTTGTTTTGGCACAATACTTGTCTTTTGGTCTCTCTGATTTTCCTTAAGGCATTACTCACCACATAAGTGTGTGGAGAAAGTTCGGTCATGGCTTCGGCCAATCTTTTGGTTTGGTTCCATCCACGCTTACGTTCGTGCTTTTTGGTCATTGGGACAGGGACTAGCAGAATCTTTTCTTTTACTAAATAAAAATCTGGCAAGTCGGACAAGTGATACAAAATCTTTTGGTGCAACTTCTCCGCCAAAATATTTGTTGCTTGCTTTGACCCACGATATTTCATAAGCCAGACCAGTTGCTTTACTGCTACATCAGAGTAGGCGAGGGCGGTAATAGTTTGTTCATCAAGATTGTCGCTCGGAGTTAATTTTTCATCACAATCCTGACACAGCAAAATATCTGGTCGGCGACAACCCACACAACTTATAGGAAAAAATATTTGATTAACAATGTGGATAAGTTTTATCCAAAACTTCATCATCATATTTATGTTTCGTGATATACTTATTATTATAGAATGTTTGCTAAATAGCGAAACCTACTTTTATTATGGCCTCACTCTTTGGCCTTTTCAAAAAACAAAATAGTGTGATTGGTCTCGACATCGGCTCGTCATCGGTGAAGGTTATTCAGTTGCGCAAAGATAAAGGGCGCGTCATCTTGGAAACGTACGGCGAGCTGGCGACTGGTCCATATATGGAAAAAGCGGTGGGCCAAGCGGTGGCTTTGGGGCCAGATATTCTGTCTCAACTTATTAAAGATTTGTTCAAAGAGGCCAATATTACCACCAAAAGTGGGGCGATCTCTATTCCGCTTCGCTCTAGCTTGTTGGTGACTATCGATGTACCAGAATTGCCAGATGACAAACTAGCGCAGATGGTGCCACTGGAGGCGCGCAAATATATCCCAGTTCCTATTTCCGAGGTGATGCTTGACTGGTCGGTTATTCCCGATATGCGTGAAGAATTGCTTGGGCCCGAAGAGCCAAATGCACCACACAACCTACCTACTGGTGGTCATGAAATGTCCAAGATGAAGCAGGTTGAGGTTTTGATTGTAGCTATCCACAAAGATACTATCAAACAATACGAAGAGATTGCCCGCCAGACCGGACTGGAAGCAAAGTTTTTGGAAATCGAAACCTTTAGTGCAATGCGCGCCTCTTTATATGGCAACCGTGGTGCAACGGTGATTGTTGATTTGGGAGCAGCCACTACCAAAGTGGTTATTCTCGACCAAGGTACGGTGCGTTTGTCTCATACTATAAACAAAGGGGCCCAAGATGTGACTTTGGCGATTGCTCGTTCGTTAAATGTTTCTTTTGCTAAAGCCGAAGAGATAAAAAGAAAAGTTGGTTTGGTCGAAAGGGTGGGCGATAGAGATATGGGCGAGACTCTCAGCCCAATTGTGGAATACATCTTTAACGAAGTGAACCAAGTAATGGTAGAATATCAGAAGAAACGCAGTCGCAGTGTAGAGAAAGTTTATTTGATCGGTGGCGGGGCCTTGTTACGTGGCTTGCCCGAGGTTGCCAAAGAAAGTGTGTATGCCCCAGTTGTTTTAGGTACACCATTTGATCGAGTTGAAGCGCCGGCCTTCCTAGAAAATATTTTACAAGCGGTTGGCCCAGAGTTTGCTGTGTCTATCGGACTAGCATTGCGGGGGCTAGAAGAGTTATAATTTATATATTGAACTAATTATTATATGCCGATACAAAATCAATCATCATTTATTCCACGAGAAAGTGTGGGAATGCGTCCACGTCGTGAATCTACGATGGGTATTATGATGATGATTGCTCTGGTCATCATCGGATTATCTTTATTCTTGTTTGCTGGTGCATATAGCTATCGCTACGTGCTTGATCTACAGGTAAACAAACCTTGTGCCGGCGATGGTACCGCTTGCGGTCTAAAGGCGACGGTGGACAATACCCGCAAAGAGCTCGGTATCGACAGTATCAACCGCTACAACCGTTTGGACAAGAAAATGAAAGTGGCTGAAAGCTTGATCAATAGCCATACGACACTAGTACCCTTGTTTGATTTACTAGAGAGACTAACTTTGCACTCGGTGCGCTATACCAAGATTGATCTAGATGGTGAGAAAGTATTTTTTGAAGGAGTGGCTACGGGCTATACCGACCTGGCAGCTCAGTTGAAAGTCTTTGAGGGCAACAATTCGATCCGGGGAGCGGTGTTTTCTAACCTTGGGTTAGACCAAGCTGGCAATGTCACCTTTAGTCTAGAGTTGATGCCAGTCCCATCATTATTAGCCTATTCCGCCAATTAATATGTTTGTGCAAATTATTTTACCTATAATACTTATCTTGGCGGGCGGTGGTGTCTATTTTGGCTTGACCGACCCGATTATTCGCGGAGACGGGTTTTTGGGTGACGGCAAATCCAATATCGTCCAGTTACGTAACGAAAAAGTGGCTTTAAATAAAGCGTTAAAGGATGCCGAGGCTCTCGCTGAACGTTCGGCCGAACTAAAAACAAAAGTAGAAGCCATCTCGGCAGAGAAAATCCAACGCCTTGATGATTTTCTACCAGACGGGGTTGATGACCTTCAGCTGGTTGTAGATATAAACAATATTGCCGGTCGTTCTAATATGAAAATTAGCGATGTGGAGTTGCGTAAGAGCGACAAAGCGCGCGCCGCTGAAGCCGAAGGCAAGCCGATGGTGGCGACAGTGCCTGTGTCATTTACTGTGACGGGTGGCTATGCCGATTTCAAAAACTTCTTAAATGATATTTCGACCAGCCTGCGAATCTTAGAGGTCAAAGATTTGTCATTTTCTAATGCTGAGGCAAAAGGGGGAAATAGTTATCAAATGACTGTCGAAACTTATTGGCTCAAATAAACCGCTATGCAACAAAAAAAATTACTTTTAAATATCTTAGTTTCGATTTTGGCCGCCGCTGCCCTAGTGGTAGGGTATTATTTCTTTTTTAGTGGGTCAGACACTGCTGGTACGGCTAGTTTGTCGGGTGGCCCTAATGCCGAAGGTACCAATGTTTTGTCGGCTGAAACCTCGGAGTTCCTAATCTTGTTAGAATCTTTACAAACTGTCGACCTAGACGGTCGCATCTTTGAGAATCGTATTTTTGCTTCAGATTTGGTCAATTTTACTACCCCAATTGCTACTTTGCCTCAGGGTCGAGCCAACCCATTTGCCCCGTTTGGGGTAGGCAATCTGTCGTTGCGTGATGTTGAGCCAAGTACACCAGATACAGGCGGGGACACAGGAAATTCTACTGAAGCTGGGGCCGAAAATAATCCGGGCGCCTAAATTATATATTTATGGATGACACTCCTACTATTCCGGTAGCGACACTGGCGGGGGATCGTATTCCTTTTGATGTTTTAAAGTACATTCCCGAAGACTCCGCTAGTTATTATCGATTTATTCCCCTAGATTTTAACGATGGGGTTCTTCAGGTGGGAATGGTAGATCCGGATAATATTGAGGCTCGGGATGCCTTGCAATTTATTGCTTCCAAAAATAATATTCCATTTAAAATTTTTGTTGTTTCCGAATCCGATTTCAAGATTGCCCTGAAGAGCTACGAGGGGTTGGGTGGGCAAGTGGATAGAGCCTTGGATGCATTTGAAGCGTCGGCGGTTATTGATAAAAAAACATCGACTGAGCTGATAAAAGACGGCGAACAGAAAAAGGGTAGTGGTCCTAATATTATTGAAGAAGCTCCTGTCACCAAAATTGTCGGTGTTATTTTGCAGCACGCGGCAGAAGGTAATGCTTCGGACATACACATCGAGCCAATCGTCGATAAGGTGCGGGTGCGCTTTCGCGTCGATGGTATTTTATATACCAGTTTGTTTTTACCCAAGACAGTCCACGATGCGGTGGTGGCGCGGATCAAGATTTTGACCAATATGAAATTGGACGAAAAACGTAAACCCCAAGATGGTCGTTTTTCCGCCAAGATTGAAAATCGCAAAATTGATTTTCGTGTTTCTACCTTTCCAACCTATTTTGGTGAAAAAGTGGTGTTGCGTATTTTGGATCCAGAAAAGAAACTAGTTTCTCTCGAATCGGTTGGTTTTTCGGGCAACCAATTGACCATGGTGGAAGAATCAATCAAAAAGCCACATGGACTGGTGTTGCTCACTGGCCCCACTGGCTCGGGTAAGACTACCACGCTGTATGCGATGTTAAACTCCTTGGAAAAAGAAAAATATAATGTGGTGTCTCTAGAGGACCCGATTGAATACGATATTGCCGTATCAACCAGTCCCAGGTACAAGCCGAGATCAATTATACCTTTGCCAATGGCTTGCGTAGTATTTTGCGCCAAGATCCCGATATTATTATGGTGGGTGAAATTCGTGACAAGGAAACCGCCAAGCTTGCGATCCAGGCATCACTCACTGGACACTTGGTGTTCTCGACCCTACATA
>JAUPVZ010000023.1 GCA_030916795.1 Patescibacteria group bacterium | reverse complement strand
TTAAAAAAAGAAAAATATGTTTTTTGGTCGGTCGGCTAGGGTTTGGGACTACGACCTTCTGTAATGACTGCGACGATATATTAACTTGTACAAAATGCAACCGCCCCATCATTCTTCATGATAAAAAAGGGAAAGACCGTATTTATATTTGCCGCCACTGTGGTTTACAAGAAAAGCCCACCGATCGTTGCCCAAAGTGCGGTAGCTGGCGTCTCACCACGTTAGGGATAGGCACCGAATTGGTGGCTAAAGCTGTCACGCAAATTAATAACAAAATTGATATATCGATTATTGATTCGGAACATATAAATACTCCTAAACAGGCCACCAGGGCTATGACTGATTTTATTGATAATAAAAACAGCCATATTTTAATCGGAACAGAGATGATTCTGGATTATTTAGTCGAACCAATCGATTATATTGCGGTTATTTCTCTAGACCATCTCTTGGCTTTGCCTGGTTTTAGATTTAAGGAAAAATTGGCCCATATTCTAGTCAAACTAGCCGAATTTACCAACAAAAAATTACTTATTCAGACTCGCCTAAATGACGAAAATATTTGGCAGTATATAAACCAAGGTAATCTTCTTGATTTTTGTCGTCAAGAAATCAAAGATCGCCAAAACGCCGGTTGGCCACCATTTTCAACCCTAATAAAAATATCGCGAGTGGGACCTGAATTGGCTGTCCAAAAAGATATGGATCGATTGGAAAACCTATTAAAGCCGTTTAGCCCGATTGTTTACCCCTCATTTGTGGCCACACCAAGAGGTCACCTAAACCTAAACCTACTAATAAAAATCCCACCGGACAATTGGCCAGACGAAGAATTATCCGCCGTCTTAAAGGCCCTTCCCCCTACTTTTCTGGTCAATGTCGAACCAGCTGACATCTTGTAATTATTGTGATATAATGTTTATAAGATGAAAGCAATAGTCCCCGACCAAAATCCCGTTTTACGCCAAATTGCCTCGGCTGTGCCGATCGAGGATATTGGTAGTGCTTACCTAAAAACTATTCTCAAAGATATGTCCGAATCTTTGGCTAGTTGCGATGATGGTGTAGCCCTAGCTGCCCCTCAGATTGGCGTGCCGCTCCGGATTTTTATTGTCTCTAAAAAATTATTTAAAGATGGTGAGGGTGATGCGATTTTTATTAACCCAACTATTACAAAATTATCTAAAAAGAAAGTTATTTTAGACGAGGGATGCTTATCTGTTCGTCACATATACGGCAAGACCAAAAGGTCCGACAAGGCGACCGTCCAAGCTTATGATGAAATTGGCAATCGCTTTAATTGGAACGGTGCCGGTTTAATGGCCCAAATTTTTCAGCATGAGGTCGACCACCTAGACGGTATTTTGTTTATTGACCACGCCACCGATTTACATGAACAAGAGCCAATCAACTCCTCCCATGACTAAATTTGTTTTTTTTGGTACTGATAATTTTGCGACCACGGTTTTAGACGAGCTCAAAACGCTAGGACTACAACCAGAGCTTATAATTACCACACCGGACAAACCCCAAGGCCGAAAAATGCAACTCACTCCTCCGCCAGTGAAAGTGTGGGCCCAAACTAATAATATTCCATATATCCAACCAGAGAATTTGAAGGCGGGGCCGGAAAACCTTTTGACAGAGCCGACCTGTGACCTAGCCTTGGTAGCCTCTTACGGCAAAATTTTACCCCAAGCCCTCCTCGATATTCCCCGCCTAGGGTTTGTTAATATTCACCCATCCCTCATCCCTAAATATCGCGGGGCCACTCCACTGGAATCAGCTATTTTGTCAGGCGATACCGAGACGGGTGTCACTTTGTTGCAAGTCGATGCCGAGATGGATCACGGACCAATTTTAGCTCAAGAGAAAATCGCCCTAACCAACCAGGATTACTTTGCTCTACGAGACCAAACCGCCAGACTTGGCGCGCAGTTGTTCGCCCGGATTTTGCCCGACTTCGTCGCCGGCAAAATCCGGGGCACCGAGCAAGACCATGCCACCGCCACTTTTACCAAGAAAATTACTAAGACTGACGGGGAAATAGATTTAGCCAGTGACCCCACTCAAAACTTCCGTAAAATACGCGCCTATGCCGACTGGCCTGGCACTTACTTTTTTATCGAAAAGGGTGGACAAAAAATTCGCGTCCTGATCAAAAAAGCCCATCTCGAAGACAAAGAGCTAATTATTGACCGCGTCTTACCAGAAGGTAAAAAAGAGATTCCTTGGGAAACATTTAAAACTCAAAACTAAAAACCCACCAATTGGTGGGTTTTTAGGTAATTACTTTTTATCTTTCTTTGGTTTCTTTTTTTCGCGCTTAGCACGATCGCCACTTTTAGCCATAAAATTTGAGTTAACTTAATAAATACTTTTTTGTAGTATTATTATAATTCTTTTTTGATTATTTGTATTTCAAAATAACTAAAAAGCTGTTGAAAACTATTTAGACTCAATAATTTCTATTTTGTTTATTTGGACAGGAGTCGTTGGTCTGTCTCCTGGCACAGTAGCAATATTGCCTATCTTGTCTACCACTTCCATACCCGAAATAACTTTACCAAAAACTGGGTGCTTGCCTTGGCTCATTGGGTTGTCAAAATCGAGGAAGGTATTATCGACGAGATTGATAAAAAACTGACTACCCCCAGAATTGGGCCCGGAATTGGCCATTGATATTGTGC
>JAUPVZ010000022.1 GCA_030916795.1 Patescibacteria group bacterium | reverse complement strand
TGACCAAAACATCCTTATATTGAAAAATAATTTCTGGTTGAAAACCCATATGAGTACTGTAGCAAATATAAGGCCCAAAACAAAAAACCGCTGTTCGCGGTTTTTTGTTTTGTGCGCGCTGAGGGACTCTCCCCCTACGGGGGCAAGTGAGTTTCGATTTCATTTCACTTTACTTATTCAATAACGAAACTCCTTTCGATTCCCTCCCGGAAGTAAAGCGGTTCACTTCCTAGCCGACACAATAAAAAGCCATGGGATGGCCTTTTTCTTGTGCGCGCTGAGGGACTCGATTCTTACAGAATCTGTACAGGCTTCACATCTCACTTCGCCGAGCACCAAAGAAAATCATTTGTGCTCGGCTCGTTGCGATAAGTTCAGCCTTTTCGAGTCCCCTACGTAAGCCAAGCAGTTGGCTTACTCGCACCCAAAACAAAAAACCGCTGTTCGCGGTTTTTTGTTTTGTGCGCGCTGAGGGACTCGAACCCCCGACCCTCTCGGTGTAAACGAGATGCTCTAGCCAACTGAGCTAAGCGCGCTTCCAATAGCAAAACATTAACACATTTTTAGTCTTTTTCAAGCTAAACCCGCCCGAGACACTTTTGTGTCTCGGGCGGGTTTACAAACTAAACAATATTTAGAATCCTCCCATCATCGGCCCCCCACCCATCCTAAACCCGCCTTCCTTTTCATTTCCAACTTTATCTTTCATTTTGTCAGCCATCTTTTCCATCCAAGCTAACCGCTTGTTGGCCTGATCTTGGGTAATAACCCCTTCACTGACAAGAGACTGGAGATGCTCTTTCATTTGTTCTTTTCGCTCGGCTTTCATCTTGGTTTTAACCGCCTCCAAATCAATCCCTTTTTCCTCAGCCAATTCCTTTATCGTTTTACCATCGGCCCAAGCTTCCTTAACATCTGACACATTTAGGCCAAACACCTCGGCCTGGTGGGCAAACCTCTCTTCCAAATGGCTCGCCGCCTCTTTTGGGTCAATATTTTTTAGCCCCATACCCATACCTTGGGCCGAAGCAACCCCTGTCCCTGCCAAACCCAAGGCTAGGGCTGGCAAAAAGACATAAGCCAATAATTTTTTGTTCTTCATTTTAAATTTTTAAACTATTAATTAAAAGAGCAAACAGATGCTGGTCCGGACAGACATCTTGCTACTAATTATTAGTACATCGACAAAAGTTTTTTATTTCACTTTCATCATCCGCTGGCGGGGCCAATCAGGTAAATTGTCGGGGGGCATCAACACCGCTCTGGCCTTTATTATCTCGTCATCACTGCGACCAAAGACAATAACTCTCTCGCCAGCCACCAGCACCTCACCCGGTGGCAGCAAAATCTTGGTCCCATTATCAACTAGCACTTTATAATTATCTCCACTCTTAGATTCGATGAGCCAAAAACCAAAGCTTTCTAATTTCTCGATTTTGCCACGATAATTGTCGGTCATCGGCATCATGCCATATTCTCGATAGATCGGGGCAAAGATAGGCAAACGATCTTCGGTCGCTCGTCGGTACAGACGGTCATGCATTTCCAGCTTCTCTGCCACCACTCCGCCGAGAACTATAAACACAATCACCCCCAACAAGGAATAGAGGGCGGGGCGCCGATAAGCAAATCTAAAGTGACCAACCACCACCTCCAACACCACAATCCCGATCACCGCCAGTAAAACCAAAAGCCAGGGTAAAGAATGCACAAAAAACCCTAATCCCCACCAACCCAAACCAGGGGCCTCGAGCAAGCCATTGGCCCGCAGCACAAAAGACACCAAGCTCACCGCATATAGACTAAACAAAAGCAAAAACAGTGCCCCGGTCGAATAAGCGCCACCTTTCAATATAAAAAATAGACGGGAACGAGTCTTAATATCAGTTGAATTGATTTTTTTAATAATCGCTTCCGTAATATTTATTTTTGGGCTATTTTGGTCAGTCATATTCTAATTATTAATATTATGCAATTTTTTCTTTAACAAACCTCGCCCCCTCATAAGTCTCACCCCCACTGTCGCCACCGGAATTTCTAAAACATCGGCAATAGCTTCATAATCTAGCTCTTCATAATAATATAGCAAAAGTGGCTCGCGATATTTTGGAGGCAAATCTTGCACTGACATATCGACCAATCTTTTTATCTCTTCCCTCTCGGCTTCGTCAGACGCTTTATTACTATCTAACAACCTAGGTAAAAGTACATCATATTCAAAAAAAGAAAACGGTATCGATTTTTTCTTACGCAAATAATTTACAAATTCATTATGGGCCACTCGATACAACCACGGTGAGAATTTTCGGCCTGCATCAAAACTATTGATATTGACATAGGCCTTAATAAAAATATCTTGGACTAGGTCATTTATATCATCAGTGTCAGCGACAAATTTTTTACCATAACGACTTATCTTTTTTTCAAAACGGCGAACAAGCTCGCCGTAGGCGTCTTTATCTCCGCGCTGAGTCGCTAGGGCCAGAGCTTCGTCGGATAGACCATCATATGTAGGCATGTCTTACTATAATACACCTATCTAGAGATAATATTTCGTGTGAGCGCTAGGAATCTTTCCTTACCTGTCCGCCATTGTCTGAAACTTCAGGCGATGACAGGCGGGCAGGAACGGCACAGGCTTCACATCTCGTTTCGCTACACTCACTGCGATAAGTTCAGCCTTTTCGATTCCCTCACGCAAGACAAGCAGTTGTCTTGCTCGGGGCACACATGAAAAAAACTGGCTAAATGCCAGTTTTTTTCATGTGTGCCCCTGGAGGGAATCGAACCCCCATAACCGGCTTAG
>JAUPVZ010000021.1 GCA_030916795.1 Patescibacteria group bacterium | reverse complement strand
TGGTATTCGATCGGATCTTCAATGGTGATAATTTTAGATTCGGTCGAATTTACCTCGCGGAGAAAAGAATACAAGGTGGTGGTTTTTCCGGAGCCGGTTGGTCCAGTGAGGAGAATAAGGCCATTGGGTTTGTTTATCTCTTTAGAGAAAATCTGGTAGAGATTATCAGGAATACCCAGGTTGCTAAAAGTTGTTTCAATACTTTTAGGGTTTAGAACACGCATCACAATAGACTCGCCATAGGCCCCAGGAATAATCGAAGTTCGGATTTCGATATCAACATCAGAACCAGCATTAATCGAGAACCGGCCATCTTGGGCAGATTGTTTGATGTTTAATTTCAGTCCAGATATCAGCTTGATGCGCGACAAGATAGGGCGGTATATTTTTGGGTCAAAATCAACAACGTCTTGCAACACACCGTCGATACGATAGCGCAACCGAATATCTGTTTCTTCGGGTTCAATATGGACATCAGACGCATCTAGAGCCAAAGCGCCGGACAAGATAATTTCCAGAATAGTAGAGATACCACCTTCACGGGCGACTCTTTTACCCTCGGTCAAAATAGTCTCATGAATATCTTCTAATTTTTGAAATTCTTTCAAAAAGTCGGCGATATGTTCATTGGAGATATCAATCATCCCGGCCTCAGTCTTTTTGGTAGCGGAAGTTTCAGAATATCTTTCCCATGCCCAGTCGAGACTGGCTTGGGAGACGATATAAAGGGTGACATTGAAATTCTTTTGTTCCAGGTCGGCCAAGATGTTTTTTAGAGAATCATTGTTGGGAGACAAAACACCTAAAGATATTTTTTTACCAATCGCCCGAAAGGCGACGACCTTGCTCGACCGAGCTTCTGTTTCGGGAATTAGGCGCAGAGCATCGGCATTGATAGAAGTTTTTGAAAGATCAGCATAGGGCAATTGATAACGAGTCGACAATACCTGGGCCAACTCCTCGGCCTCTTGGTAATGGAGTTCATCAAGACGTTTTTCTTGTTTTTCTTCATCAAAGATAAGTGTCATTAGTATTTATTGTACCTTTGAATAAAGTTAAAAACAATTTTTTCAATTACTTTTTTGCAACTAATTAAATTACTAACAATGGTTTCCAATCGGTGCAAATATTTAGCTGTGTACAAGTTTTTTATAGCTCTAAAAATATAGATTAAATAAAAAATGGGGGAGCAATACCTGCCTTGACAAAATATGTAGATATGCTATAATACAAGATAGTTAAGGTATTTGTAATTTTCCACTATTCCGCTAAGCGGAAGGAGGTTCCCATGAAGCGTTTTTTTGCATTTTTTGTTATTTTTGGCATCCTTGTTGCCCAGGCCGGTGCCCAGACGGGTGGCCCGCGGCGTGAGCGGGTGAACAATAATGCTCCCTCCTCGGCCCAAGTGCAGGAGGTTGCAGAGCTGGAAGTGGAGCCACTGGCCCCGCCCCAGCCGGCCCAAACCCCGGTTCCGGTGGTGGTGGCGGGTTCTGTTGAAAAGACCAAAAGCGCCACCGAAACGGCACAATCCTACGGGTACGGCCCTGTCTCTGGCCCGGCTCCGCGCCAGACCCAGCCACAAGGCCCACCCCCGGCGCGGTACATCTCCGAGCGGGGTGCTATGAAGCGCCAATATGACCGCCCACAGGAGGTGGTGGACGGGCAGGAGCTCCAGGTGGAGACCTCCAGGGCCGACGACGACTATCGTTGGTTTCAGGAGGAAAACCGTCACCAGGAGAGAATGTCGGAGACGGCAATCCGCGCCGAGCGCGACCGCCTCCGCCACCAGGAGCAGGTTTTGAACACTTACTCCAACTTTGGGCGAGAAATTCTGCGTCAGCAGAACTATCGCCAAGGTGGCAGCTCCTCGGCCCGCTCTTACCAGCGGTTGGAGGGGCAGGTGCAACGTCTCCCCGGTGGGGAGATAGTGGGGATTATTGGTGGCTTTCTCCAGCGCTAGACGCTGGGGTAGCCACAGACAGCCCGGGTTCGCTACGCGAACCCGGGCTTAAATTTTTATACAAACCACTTGGTGACTATGCTAAACTCATTTATAAGATGCCAAAAATTACAACAACTAGCTTAAATGAAACCAAGGCTCTAGCGAAGGAGATTGCGGGTAGATTAGAACCGTTGGTGGGGGATGCTACCGTGCTCGCGCTTTTTGGTGATTTAGGGGCGGGTAAAACTTCTTTTACTCAAGGGTTAGCTGAGGCTTTAGGTGTGACCGAAACAATATCCAGTCCCACTTTTGTTATTGAAAAAATTTATGATTTACAAAATCAGTCTTTTCAAAAATTAATTCATATCGATGCTTATCGGCTGGACGAGGCGGAGGACTTATTAAAACTAGGTTTTACTGATCAGCTGTCAGAGACAGATAATCTGATTGTATTAGAGTGGCCAGAAAAAGTTTTTGATGCTTTGCCAACTAATATCAAAAAAATAAACTTCAAATTTATTAATGAAGAAACTCGCGAAATAGAGTATGAAATCTAATTATAAAAAAAGATTAGTGTTGTTTGATGCCCATGCCATATTGCATCGGGCATATCACGCCTTGCCGGATTTTGTTTCGGCCGGGGGCGAGCCGACGGGTGGGTTGTTTGGTTTGTCGGCGATGCTCCTGCGCATCTTTTCTGATCTAAAGCCAGATTATATGGTAGCTTGTTATGATTTGGCCGAGCCAACCTTCCGCAAAAAAGTTTATGACGAGTATAAAGCTGGTCGGGCCAAAGCCGATGATGCCCTAGTGGCTCAGATGACCCGCTCTCAAGATATTTTTACCGCTTTTCAAATTCCAGTTTTTTCCGCCCCTGGTTTTGAGGCTGATGATATTATTGGCACCATTGTTGAACAGATAAAAAATAATAAAGATCTAGAAGTAATCATTGCTTCGGGTGATATGGACACAATGCAACTAGTGGTTGGCAACAAAGTGCGAGTCTATACCTTGAAAAAAGGTATCAATGATACAGTAATTTATGACGAAAAAGCGGTGGTGGAGCGGTTTGGCTTTGAACCCGAATATCTACCCGACTTTAAGGGTCTCTCGGGAGATCAGTCGGACAATATTATTGGTATAAAGGGGATTGGTGAGAAAACGGCCACCACTCTTATTGCCAAGTTTGGCACAATTGAAAATATTTATAAGCAACTTGTAAAAAACGATAAAAAAATATTAGAAGCTGGTTTGTCGCCCCGGATTATTACTCTGCTTAGAGAAGGCGAGGAGGAGGCCTTATTTTCTAAAACTTTGGCCACTATTAGGCGAGATGCGCCGGTAGATTTTGTCGTACCAGAGAAGACTTGGTCGGAAACCTTTAATATAGCGGGAGTAGAAAAGATTTTTAATGAATTAGATTTCCGTACTTTACTGGCGCGGGCCCGCACGGCATTTGGGGCCAAGGGCGACACTAAAGAGGAGGTTGTGGTAAAAGAGGAAGTTGATGCTCTACTATTTAAGCAAGCGCAGATTATGTTGTGGCTTTTGGATTCGGAAAAAAACAATTCTGATTTAGACCAAATATATTCTCATACTAAAACGGAAAAATTTGCTGACGCTTTTAAAAAATTAAAACAAGAGATAATTGATAAAAAATTGGATAGTGTTTACCAAAATATTGAGCTACCCCTTATTCCTATTTTAGAGCGAGCAGAAAGACGAGGAATACTGATTGATAAAAAATGTTTCATTGATTTGTCGAAAGAGTTACATCTTAAGTTGGTCAAATTAGAGAAAGAAATATTTAATCTGGCTGGACACGAGTTTAATATTAATTCACCAAAACAGTTGGGCGTAGTGTTGTTTGATGAATTAAAACTGACCGCTAAGGGTCTAAAGAAAACGGCTGGCGGGGCGCGCTCGACCAAAGAGTCGGAGTTGTTAAAGCTCGCCAGTGAAGCGCCAATTGTTGATTTTATTCTAAAGTATCGAGAGTTAGCCAAGCTGGTATCTACCTATGTCGATACTATTCCTAAACTAGTAGATGACAATAGCCGCTTGCATTCTAAATTGAACCAAACTGGGACCACCACTGGTCGGATGTCTAGTACTGACCCTAATCTGCAGAATATCCCAGCGTCCGACAGCTATGGGGTAGATATTAGACGGGGTTTTGTGGTGACTCCGGGACATATTTTGGTTGCGGCCGATTATTCCCAGATTGAATTGCGGGTTTTGGCGATGCTCTCGGGTGACCCTGTTTTGAGAGATATATTTAAATCAGGGAAAGATATTCATACTTCCGTGGCGGCCCGCATTTTTGATGTTAAAGAGAGTGATGTTACTTATGAGATGAGGCGAAAAGCCAAAGTGGTAAATTTTGGCATTATTTATGGGATGGGGGTTAATGCTTTGCGGGTGAATTTAGGGAGTACGAGAGAAGAGGCCCAAAAATTCTACGATGGCTATTTTGAAGAGTTTAACGTGGTCAAGAAATATTTTGATCAGGTGGTCCAAGATGCCTATTCTTTGGGCTATACCGAGACAATGTTTGGCCGGCGGCGGTATTATCCAGGTCTAAAATCTAAATTACCCTTTATTAGGGCCCAAGCCGAGAGACAGGCGGGCAACGCTCCGATCCAAGGCACAGAGGCTGATATTGTAAAAATAGCGACGATTAAGGTGGAGGAGGCCCTAGCAAAAGCCAAACTTCAAAACCAGGCCCATTTTTTGCTTCAAGTCCATGACGAGCTTATCTATGAGGTGGAAGAGGGGGTCCTAGACAAGGTATTACCCATAATAAACAAGGAAATGACAGGGGTAGTACAAAATGACATCCCAATACTAGTAAACGTTGAAATAGGGCCAAATTGGGGTGATTTAGAGCCCTGGCAGGGCTAAAATAGAGCATTAACACTTGACGATAGTCAGAATTACTTATCCACATAAGTAAAAACATTGAAAAATCAGCTTAAAAGTGCTATTGTCTCGTTATCGTAATCCGAAAGGTCGATTACAAAACAATCAAAATAACTATGTCCAAAAACGTAATTATCGCCATTGTTGTTATCGTTATCATCATTGCCGGTGTTGTATGGTACATGAACCAGAACAATGCTGCAGTTGATACTACCGACACCACTGGTGACACTGTTGAGACTGGCGACAACGGCACCGGTTCCTTCACAACTGGTGACGACACAACCGCTACTGATGCTTCTGTTGAAGCAGGCGCAGGCGTTGACGCTGGTGCAAGCGCTCAGTAGTTTCTTCAAGAGCCCCGCATTCATTCTACTAATTTTAGTTGATTGAATGCGGGGTTTTTGTTTTGGGTTATGATTGCCTAACCTCTAGGTATCAACTATCATTTAATTAATGCCGACATTTGCTGACAAAGTGAGAAAAGTGGTCAAAAAAATACCAGCTGGTTCGGTTTTGACCTATAAACAGGTGGCAATCAAAGCTGGTCGCCCTACTGCCTGGCGGGCGGTTGGTAATATTTTAAACAAAAATTATGACCCACAAATACCATGCCACCGGGTGGTACGGTCGGATGGTAAGACGGGTGGTTATAACCGAGGAGCAAAGACAAAAATCAAGCTTTTATTAGCCGAAGCCAAATTAGCCAAAAATGACTGACGAGATAAAACATAAAGCGATGAAAGAGATTAGAGACGAAGTCTTGGCCCTAACTATTTCTCCTTTATATGAATATCGCCAAGAAAACGGCTACTATCCGGTTGTAGGTGAGGGCAGCCATGATGCCGAGGTGGTGTTTATTGGAGAGGCTCCCGGTAAGAATGAAGCCAAAACTGCTCGGCCATTTTGCGGGGCCGCGGGGAAAATTTTGGATGAATTACTTTCGACTATTGCTTTGGAGCGGTCACAAATATATATCACCAATATTGTCAAAGACCGCCCGCCCGAAAACCGCGACCCAACCCCACATGAAATTGCGCTTTATGCTCCGTATTTAGATCGGCAGATTGAAATAATCCAGCCTAAAGTTATTGCGACTCTTGGTCGGTTTTCGATGTTATATATTTTACAAAAATATAAGGCCGATGAGTGTTTCCAAACTATTGGCGAGCTTCATGGCAAAGCGGTGAAAGTTAGAACTTCTTATGGCCATATTTGGGTATTGCCTTTGTACCACCCGGCCGCCGCGATTTATAACCAAGCCTTAAAGAGCACCTTAAAAGACGATTTTCTAAAACTTAAAGAGCTACTGGAAAGAGTGTGATATACTCCGATTATGAGAAAATATTCCCTAATTTCTTGGAATGTAAACGGGATTCGTGCGGCCGAACGCAAGGGCTTTTTAGACTTTGTCGGTACTGGTAAATATGACATTGTGGCCGTCCAAGAGACCAAGGTTCACGATGTGGGGCAGCTATCTGGGGCCCTGGTACACCCCGCCGGCTATAATTCCTATTGGGATTGTTGTGATACTAAAAAGGGTTACAGTGGGGTGGCAACTTATGCCAAACAGGTGCCCGAAAAAGTAACAACCGACTTTGGGGTAGATATTCTAAACGCCGAAGGGCGGATGCTAGAAACCCATTTTGCTGATTTTATATTTTTGAATATCTATTTTCCCAACGGGGGAGCTAGTCCCGAGCGCTTGGCCTATAAGCTGGAATTCTATAAAGAATTTGTTAGTTATCTCAAAAAATTACAAAAATTGGGCAAACCGATAATTTTTACTGGTGACGTAAATACCGCCCACGAGGAAATCGATTTGGCCCGCCCCAAGCAAAACGAAAAGGTGTCGGGGTTTATGAGAGTAGAAAGAGATTGGTTGGATAAGTTTGCCGCTATTGGTTTTGTAGACACTTTCCGGTTTAAACAACCAGAAAAAATCCAGTATAGCTGGTGGGACCAAAAGACCGCCGCGCGCGAGAGAAATGTGGGTTGGCGGATAGATTATTTTTATGTCAGTACTGATTTGGTCGATAATATAAAGAGGGCAGAAATTTTAGATGATATCTATGGTTCGGATCACGCGCCGATTTTGTTGGAGGTAGAGTTTTAATTTAAAATGTGAAAACTTCTTTCTCGGCATTTATGTTCCGAAACACGCGTAAAATTCTGTTGAATTTTCTCTCCGCTCGGACCAGTCGTCCTGCGCGAGGTTTCGTCACACAAAAGCCTTCAACGAAGTTTTAATATATGTTGTATATTTATTTTGGCTCAGATATAAATAAGTCCCAGCTAGCTTGGCGCAAGATGGCCGAAGCGGTAAAGATCAAAAAGCCCGATGCCGAGATTTTTGAGCTGACTGATGAAAATTTTTCTGACAATATTGCTGATGAGCTACTTTATGGGCAAGGGCTATTTGTACCCAAACACATTGTTCTCACGAAGCGGTTGTTGCAAAGCCCTGAGGCCGAAAAGTGGCTAGAAAACAATTTGACTAGGGTGGTCCAGGCAGAACATTTGTTTTTGTTATGGGAGGAAAAGTTATCGGCCCCGCAAAAGAAAAAATTAGCCAAAGATGGTGTTGAATTAAAAGAATTTGAGAAAAGGGCGCAAGCAGAAGCCAAAGATACTTTTATTTTTTCCATCGGCGATGCTCTGGGGGCAAGAGACAGACTGAGGTTGTGGAAGGTCGTGGCGACAGCCTTGGTCAAAGGTTATGAAGCCGAAGAAGTGTTTTGGCAGATGTTTGGGATGGCCAAAAATATGGCCCTGGTTTCTCGGGAAGAGAGCGACCAAAACCTACCTCTCCACCCTTTTGTCGCCAAAAAAGCGCGTGGTTATCTAAGAAATTGGGGAGATGACGAGGTTTCCAATTTGTTGGGCCGACTAGTGGCCCTGTATCATGATGCTCGACGGGAGAGCCGAGAGTTGGATGTGGCGCTCGAGCGGTTTGCGCTCGAGATATAAAGAGGTTGCTTTTAATAAAGTTGGCTCTATAATTCTTGTCAGAAAGGAGGGGCTAATGCTCACAGACTGGGAGTTTAAGGTCCTGACACATATTTACCGAGAAGAAAAAGCTGACGAGAGTGATGAGGATGTAGTCGATCATCTAGCTCGTCGGGGGCTCGTTATGTCGGGTCTTTCAGAAACGAAGGAGGGCAAGGTTTTTATCCCAGCCCGGTTCACAACCTGGGCAGGGTGACGTTTTTAATAGAACGTAGAAGACGTTCATGGTGGAGGAGGTGGTTACATATTTTTTTTGCACCGTTTTGATTGATTTGGCTGGGCTCATGGGAGTCCGGTTTTTATATGCAGGATTCTTTCCCTACGGGAACGGTATAGGTTTCGTGTCTCGTTTCGCTCCATTCACTGCGACAAGCTCAACCTTTTCGACTCCTGCACACCAACTGAAGTAGTTCAGTTGTTACGGGGCACAAATAAAAATACCGCAAGTTCTGCGGTATTTTTATTTGTGTATATTTACAGTATAGCTCGAAACCATTTTCTAAAAGATTTTTAAATTGCCCCACTTTTTCTGATTGTGCACTGAATATTTCAATAGAAACTCTAAAAATTCCTGAATTAAGCCCTTTTTTCTTGCGTCTTTTACTAACACTTGAAATAACACACAGGGCTTGACAAGATAGTAGAAGTATGCTATCATCGATGCAGAAAATTAGAAATAGGGTTTACCTTTATTTTTAATTATTAAAAACGCACTTTTACAAAGGAGACAGCTATGGCCAAGGTCTTGTTTATAGACGACCGGCTCGGCGAAGTGATTCGCCAATGGGAACTCTCTGGTTGTGCAAGCAATCATGAGTTGTTAACCCTGGAACCGTTCGATTCTATCGAGCGGACTTGCCAGATGGTGGATACTCTCAAGCCAGATGTTGTGCTGGTCGGATATGGATTGGGAAAGTCCAACATCACTGGGGCAGATGTTGTCCGTTCCCTCCTTCAAGGAGGATATACTGGACACGTCATTGCTAATAGTGGTGGTGGCACGGAACAATTCAATCGAGCTGCCGTCACGGTTGGCGGAACAGCAAACAGAAATCACTGCGATCTGAAAATGGTCGTGGACAACCTCACCAAAGGAGACGGATAATGAGTGAACGGACGGATCAACTGAAGAGTCTGCTCCAGAACGGACAGATCGATCGAGCTATCGAGATTGTTCAGAGTGTCGATGATTACCACGATGGCGAGAGTAATGTCTTTACGGTTCTGGGCGAGGAGAAGTCTACGCCTGAGCTGGTGGAAGCAGTGCTCGAATCCTTTCTCAGCACCAAGCCTGACCATGCTGGAGGCCGTATGAGTGGTGGCGGACATGGCGGGTGGGTGCACAGTCTCTCGCACTTCACCGGGATACTCTGGGAGCGTCGAATGGACAAGTGGATCAAGAAGTTCAACGAGGTGTCCCTTAAGGGCGCCAACGAGCTTGGCGATACCAACTGCTCTGATCGGCTCGTCGGTGACTTTGGCCAGTATGCCAAGTTTGATGACGATCCGGCCGAATTCTCCCTCACGTTTAATAATCTGCGCTGGATGGACTGGAAGTACGCCGCGTACTCCAAGGCGCGCGTCGAAGCGGGACCCTTCGCGTCCGAGGAAGAGTTTCTTCGTTGGAAGCTTCACCGGCCCGAGACGCACATTGCGTTTGACTTCGACGCGCAGACCGACCTCATCAACATCAAAGGGATTCGGGCTCTCGTCCAGAAGCTCCAGGAACTCGGCGCGGACACCAGTGAGTTTAACGGTCTCGAGAGGAGCTTGCTCACCAGGCGGTTGGGTGAGCTGGAGGAGAAACTTCCAGCAGTGACGCAGGACTGGGAGCGCGAGCGACTGGAGAAAGGAATCCAGAAGACCCGTGCGGCGTTGTCCTCTGCGCAGTAAAAGAAAAGTGACGAAAGCACATTATCGAAGCCCTCGTGGATAACCGCGCGGGCTTCTTTTTTTTAATAATGTATTTTGCAGTATTTTTATTTGTGCCCCGTGCAGGAGTCGAACCTGCGACCATCTCCTTAAAAGGGAGCTGCTCTACCAACTGAGCTAACAGGGCAAATACGGCATTATCTTACCTATAAAAAGGTATTTTGTCTATGTTGTATATTAGACAAATTATTGATTTTTTAAAATTTAGGCATACAATCGGATTTGGAAAAAACATCCGCATTGCGGAGGGAGGTAAGTATGGGTATGTCAGTGGGGTGTATCGACCCCAGAAAATTGAAGGTGGAAGAGAATCTATTGAAAGGAGATCGGCTACCTCGCGCTGGCGACAGCTTCGTCTTCTTTCACGATAAACACCGGGTGTTCGTCGTTCGGCGGAAAATCGAAGGTTTGGTCGTTATTTTTTCTGCGGACTTCGACGGGCTGACTCACCAGGGATTTCTCAACTATGTCCGCCAGCAAGAATTTTTGCTGGGGAAGAAGTTCGAGAAATCTCAACTTGCTTTTAGCGACCAGTGTGTCGCCTACGATATCCGTTAGTTTTTGGCCCGGGGCGCGTTTGCGTTCCGGGTCGTCGTTTGTTACAAATACCGTACCTATGTCTAAAAAATCTTTTCTTATTCTTTTTAATATTCGCTCGGCCTACAATGTGGGGGCCATTTTCCGTACCGCCGATGCGGCGGGGGTAGATAAAATATATTTGGTGGGGGTCACGCCGTGCCCGGCTGATAAGTTTGGGCGGGTTAGTGGGCAGATTGCCAAAACTGCTTTAGGGGCGGAAAAGGCGATGGCGTGGGAGTATAAAAAAACGATTGCCCTGCTTATAGCTAAACTAAAAAAAGAGGGCGTTCAAATTATTGCTCTCGAGCAAGCTGAAAATTCTCTTGATTATCGTAAACTAAAACCAAAAGGAAGTTGGGCGCTGGTCTTAGGTGAAGAAACTAAAGGTTTACCGAAATCGGTTTTAAATAAATGCGACACCGTAGTTGAAATCCCGATGAAAGGGGAGAAAGAGTCTCTCAATGTGTCAGTTGCCACCGGGGTGGCGCTGTTTCAACTTTTGGGTCAAAAATAGATAAATAGGGCTAGAAATAAGGGTATTTTGAGTGGTTTATTACCCTTGACAAAATAGGTGAATAGGTATATAATATAAAGTAGAATGCTATGGTGATATTCTTCACCCGCTAGCGACCTTTGAAATAGCGAAACCCTAGAAAAGGAAAAAACGCTATGTCTACCATGCTTCATACCCAGACTGCTCGGTTTATCGCGGCAATTGCAACTAGTCTGCCCGAAATTCCGGCGGATGTGATGCAGGGCTGGATCGAAAATCCAAAAGCCCTGCAGAGGGCCTTGCGCGAGGCTTTGTGTCCCGTGGTCTCGACAATTTATAAGATTGTCGTCGATTATCGTCAGACCCTCGAGCAGATGGTCGCCGCTGGTTGCTACGACCGGGTCAACAGCGACATCACCGCCGGCCGCTTTCCGGTGATGGGTGAGGGCCAAGTGGAGCTTGAGCCCGAGTTGGTTCACATTGGACATGATATATCGTCCGAGGCGGTACTCGTCGAGCTTGAGAAGCGCGGGCTACGAGCTGGGACAATTGCGGAACTGCTCGCTTTCGGGGCAACCTATCCCGAAGTTCAACGCGAGTTTTCGATCGTCGCTCTAGGCTCTGTTGCGGAGGTGGATGGCAGCCGCAGCGTGGCGTTCCTCATCAGGTGCGACTCGAGGCGCTTCCTGCGCCTGGGCTGGTTTGGCGATGGCTGGGGTGGTGGCTGCCGGTTCCTCGCGTTTTGCAAGGTCTCTGGTTCTTGAGTCTTAGTGCTTATCACTTTGACCCTCAGTCGCGGTTGGTTGTTTTTAAACAAAAACGACGTTTTTTATTTAAATCATTTCTGACACCTCTCACAAAAATGTGTACCACGTCCCGCATGTTTTATTTTTGATATTTTAGTTTGGCAGCGAGGGCAGGGGAGATTTCCTCGACCGTACACATTTAAATATTTTACAAAGCCGCCTTTTTCGCCGGTAGAGGTGACATAGTTTCGGGCGGATGTCCCTTTCATTTTGATGGAGAGTTTCAGGACGGCGACGATGGCGGTGTGGAGTCTGGCAATTTCTGTTTTAGAAAGCGAGGAAATTTTGCGGGTGGGCAGAACTTGGGCATTGAAACAGGCTTCGTCGATATAAATATTGCCCAGACCGGCAATAAGGTGCTGATCGAAAAGCGTTTGCTTGATAGTCCTGTTTGGATACTTGGTAAAAACTTCGGTAAAAATATTTAAAGTAAACTTTTTGTCGAGCGGTTCGACCCCGTGCGGGGAGAGGATAATGTCTTTTTCGGTTTCATTTACCAGTTTTAGCCAGCCAAATTTGCGCAGATCGTTGAAGTAGAGGGTGGAGCCGTCGGTAAATTTAAACTCGGCCCGGGTGTAGTTGTTGGGCAGGTCTTTGCCACCGTCACGCTGAGGGTGGCCACCGACCACGGCTTTTCCAACCTTGGGTACGAAAATAAGCTGGCCGGTCATTTTGAGGTGGACGAGGAGAAATAGGCTGTGGGAAAGCGAGATGACCACAATTTTGGCTCGGCGCGAGACGCCTAAAACTTTTTTCTTGGTGATATTTTGGACAAAGTCTTCGGCCGAAAGGGGGAGGACCATTTTGGGTACGTGAATAACTGCCGACTTGAAAGTCTTACCGCTGATCGCTTTATTTAGTTGTCTCGCGACAGTTTCAACTTCGGGGAGCTCTGGCATTGTATATTTTTAAGAAATGATAATGACTATAAAAATAACAACCCAGCACTTAGAAATGTTTAAGAGAGTCCGCCGCTCGTTTTTTGAAATGTGTTCGAGCTTGGCCATATTGTTTCATCATTCTTTCGCGCCGCTGGGCGTCTGTTTTGGCACGATAAGCCTCATAGTATACCAACTGCCAAGCCTTGCCATGCTCGGAACAGCGGCGCTTCAGGTCATTGGTGTAGCCGTAATACAAACTATAGTCTTGTTTATTTTGTAAGCAGTAGAAGTAAAACATTTCTAAGTGCTGGGTGGAGAAGCTATTTTTGCTCGCTTCGCTCACGCAATATCTTCTCCAGCTCTTCTCTTGCCACCTCAGCATCGCTCCACGGCTCTTTGGCGCCACCTGCCCGCATTATGTAGGGGTCGGTGCCTTTGCCGGTGATTATTACCACACTGCCAGTCTCGGCTCGCGCAATCGCTTTTCTGATGGCTACCCGCCGGTCCATCTCGATTTCTTTAGGAGAGTGGATGACACCCGAGGCCACTTGGTCGGCGATTTGCTGGGAGTCTTCGTCATAGGGGTCTTCGTCGGTGATATAGACAAAGCTTGCGTATTTGTCGGCGAGACCACCCATAATCTGCCGGCGGTCACTGTCACGACCACCGCCGGTACCACCGAGGACGGCAATAATCTTATGATCTTTGTAAATTTCATAAACTTTTTGCAAAGAGTCGGCGGTGTGGGCGTAGTCGACGATGACTTTAAAATCTTGGAGACGGGCAAGGGTTGGGTCGGCTGGAGTGATTTGCTCTAGCCGGCCGGGGATACCGGTGAATTTTTCGATGGCTGATTTTATTTTTTCAATATTTATATTTTGAGACTGGGCGTAGGCGATAGCCAACAAAATATTATAGAGGTTAAATTCACCGACCAATTTGGTTTGGATTTTTTGGCCAAAGTAGGTGAAAAAGAGACCGTCGACAAGTAGGGTGTGCGGGGTAGCGTCTGAAAGGTGGGTGGCGATTTTGGTCGGTATATTTATTTGGCGGAAGTCATCCAGGGCTGGATCGTCGCCATTGGTGACCAAAACTTTGTTTGGTTTTGACGACCGCTCCAAAGCGCGGGCGATTTTTAGTTTAGCTTTTTTATAATTTTCAAACGAGCCGTGGGACTCGATATGCTCGGGGGAGAGGTTGGTAACCAAGAGAGCGTTTAGGGAAATAAATTTGTGGCGAAATTGTTTGGTGGCCTCGGAGCTAATTTCTAAAACAATATAATCGCATTTGGCGTCGACGGCCTCGCGGATAAGTTTCTGTAAAGTGAAGCGACCTGGGGTGGTCATCTTTAGCTTGTTGGGCCGGCTAGTGTTGCCGATTTTGAAACGGACCGTGGAAACCAGGGCGGTTTTGTAGCCCGCTTCTTCTAAAATAGCGCTGGCGAGCTCTACTGTGCTCGACTTGCCCTTGGTGCCAGTGACCCCGACGACTTTGATCTGGCGCGAGGGGAAGCGGTAAATAAGGGCGCCTAAGAGGGAGAGTTTCCAGTGATAAATACTAAAAACCCAAGTGGGGACGATTTTCTTGAGGATATTTTTGATTTTTCCCATTAGTGTCGAATTAGCTTTCTAAATATGTAGAGATAATACCATAAGCGTCTGATGGGTAGGTCATAGCTTGGCCCGAAGTCGGCCTCGGTGCCAGGAAAATTCTTTTTGAAATTGGTTAAATCGGCCCAAGATTCTTTTTTGTCATTTGCTGTAGATACACCCCCAAAACTATATTTGGTGGCGAAACGTTTTTTGGCTTCATTAATACCGGTCCAGTGGGCAAGGTATGAAGGCAGTTTGTCCCGATAGTCAGAACTAGAGCCACCAAAAACATGCAAAGCGGTGCCACCAAATACCACAACAAGGTTGATAACTAACGGTTCGTTGTTAAACGAGGTGACAACCAAAAATCCGGTATGACTTTTTTCGGTTTCACTTAATATTTTTTCATAATAGGATTTGGGGTGAAGATGAAAATGGTTACGTTTGGCAGTCTCGTCTAATAATTGATAAAAGTTGTCTAGATGGTCTAAAAAATTTTCGGTAATAATTTTGGTCTCCGCGCCCCTTTTCTCGGCGGTGCGAATAGAGTAGCGAGTATCTTTGGGTAATGAGTCAAAAATATTAGCAATATCTTGGCCGATGTCCATAACCCACTCAAAACGTGGCTGAGTGAGAACAGAATGTTTGATAGCTGAGGGAGTAAAATAAAAATGTTTAGTAAACAGATTTTGGTATTTTAGGTCTGGATTAAATCTAACAAAAACCGCTTGGCGCACCTTGGCAATAGATATTAATTGTTTTTTAAATTCACGAATCAAATTTGCGCTTGGGGCATTGGTAAGGAAGACTGGTCCATGGGGGATATGGAGTTGATTCTTGTTTCCAACTAGGGGGGCGGTAATAATTTGGAAAAAGAGGACAGGAGCTTCGTGTTCTTTTATCACAAATCTTTCCACGGTTAGGCCGCGTTCTTTTTGCCAGTCTCGATAGAGACTAGATTGGGCAAAATGGGCGTGGTGGCCAGCGAGTTCGGCATCATACAAAGGTCCCTCGATAGCATTGATAGTAAATGGGTTGGTAGACATTAATGTTGGTTGCCGAGTAGGCGCAGGGCCTCTTTGATCCGTTTATCGGTGGTGTCGGCCTCGGCTGATATTTTGTGAATAATGTCGCGAATATCGCGGGGCTGATAACCAAGAGAGGACAAGGCATCTAGTAGGTCGTTGTCACCAGAGGCGTGGGCCAATTCACTATTTTCGATAGTACCGAGCTTGTCGCGCAATTCAATAATAATTTTTTCGGCACTTTTACGGCCAATACCCGAAACTTTGGTCAGGTAGTCGGTATTACCAGAGAGTACTGCTTGGCGGAGAGTGGTCGGTGGGGCGAGCGACAAAATAGCCAGCGCCGACTTGGGGCCAATGCCAGATACCCCAATCAGAAGTTTAAAATAAGACAGTTCTTCATGGTCGATAAAGCCAAATAGGTCCAGAGCGTCTTCGCGAACCGATAGATGGGTCCAGAGGGTAAGGGAGGTAGAGACCTGGGCTTGGGCCAAGGCGTGAACGGGTAAATAGACAATATATCCAATACCTCCGGTAGAAATAACTACTGATTTGTCGTCTTTATGAGAAACAGTGCCTGTTATTTGGCCAATCATGGCTTTATGATACACGGCGGGGGCTACCCTTGCAATTTGTAAACAAATAAGGTATCGTTTCTCCTATGCCTATAACTAAATCAGCCAAAAAAGAGCTACGCAAAGGCGCCAATAAACGTGTTTTTAACGAGCTTCGCAAAAAAAATATTCGCGATACTGTTAAAGTTGTTAAAAAATCGTTGGTTGCCAAAAATCCAGCCGATGCCGAAAAAAACCTAGCCGCCGCTTATCAAGCTATTGATAAAGCAGCCAAGCGGGGAGTGATCAAAAAAAATGCTGCCAATCGGAAGAAATCGAGACTAGCGGCCGCGATTAGGAAAGCGAAGGAGATTAAATAGAAAGCAAAAAACCGCCGGGAGGCGGTTTTTTTGGTTTTGATTCATGACGTTAGATACAGGTAGAGTAGTTGGCAGGATATCTCACCCTTTGGAAACCCACGGTTTTCCAACGAGCTTCGCTCTGCCTTCCTCCACGGGAAAACTACAGTTTTTCCGACCCCTTTCGAGTTCGATTCCTGCCGGGTAGACACACTCATTGCATTCGTGTGCTCCCGGCAGGAATCGAACCTACATCACATCCTCCGCAAGGATGCATTCTATCCGTTGAACTACGGGAGCAATTAAATATTGTACTGAAATTGTACTTTCACTAAACTATAACACAAACCATTTCTCGCCCCGTGAGATGGGTGCCCATCTCACTTGGGGTCCGTTGCCCGCCCGAGGCGGGTCCGCCTTGGGCGGAAACTACGGGAGCAGATAAATTTTGGGACTTAGATACTTAAAAAAACTAACACATTTGGTTCAAAAACCCAAACGTTCGGCCCACTCGTCGATGAGTGATTCCTCAAATGGGACTTCGGGTAAAAATTGGCTCAAAATATTTCTAACTTGTGCGGGGTTGGCGTCGCCGAGGGGGATGATGATATGAGGGAGAAACAGGCGGTTGGATTCGATCATCAATTTATGTGGTTCCT
>JAUPVZ010000020.1 GCA_030916795.1 Patescibacteria group bacterium | reverse complement strand
TGGCTAAATGCCAGCTTTTTTCATATGTGCCCTCGGAGGGAATCGAACCCCCATTAACGGCTTAGAAGTCCGCTGTTCTATCCATTGAACTACAAGGGCAATCGTCTATTAGATTAGCCCAATCTGGGCTGGTTTTCAATCTAAATCAGATACAAGATTATTATTCCTCCGGCAATCGCCCCAGCTACCAACAAGCTAAAAATATTGAAATATTTATAAATAACTTCGCCCATTGCTTGGCCAAAAATTTTCATTAAGTAAGCCACTATAAAAAATCTTAATCCCCGCCCAATAACTGACGCCACCACAAAAGTCAAAAAATCTATTTTGAAAAAGCCGGCTGAAATAGTAAATACTTTATAAGGTATTGGCGTAAATGCTGCGGTAAAGATAGCCCAGAAAGCATTGGCTTCATATAGCTCCCCCACTTTTTGCATTTCATCTTGCAATTGATACAAGGCAATGATTTTTGTTCCGACTAGATCAAAGAAAAAATGCCCAATAAAATATCCAGCCATCCCTCCTAGCACCGACCCGAGAGTAGTAACCAAAGCATAATATGCCCAGCGCCGACTAGCGGTAAGTATCGCCACCAACATTACATCTGGCGGGATTGGAAAAAAGGAGCTCTCAGTAAAAGACAGTAGCCCCAGCCACCATGATGTTGATTTTTCATCGGCGTGCACCACCGACCAGCGACGAATAGAGTCGCTCCAACTATTTTTCTTTGGTATTTCCTCGTTATCTGTTTCCATTATTTTTTTGTTGGTCAATATAACTTTTTAAAATCAGGGCGGCAGCGCGAGCATCGGTCAGAGCATCTTTGCCAATATCCCGTTCGGCTTCCTTGGTGGTCAGAATTTCCAATTCATAAAAAATAGGTATTCCTGTAGCTTGTTCTAATAGCTTACCAAACCTTTCGGCTTCAAAATAAACCGGGTTCTCCTCCCCTTTATAGTCCAACGATTTGCCTATCACAATCTGCCCCACCCCCTCTTTTTGACATATTTCCGCAACTGTTGATAAAGCCTGATCCCCCGCTGGTATTACCAAAAGCGGGGCAGCAAAACGCCCGTTTTCATCAGAGAGAGCGAGCCCAATCTTTTTGGTACCATAGTCTATGCCCAATAAACGCATACAGGAAGTATATAGCATGACGTATATTGTATAAAGGATAATGGTTGATTTTGGGGTATTTTTTGTTATGATACCCGCATGGAATATCCCATTTCTTTTCTAACTGCTGGTGTTTTATGGTTTGGTATTTTTTTGTTGGCAGTGTGGTCTATAATTTGGAAAGGGATCGCAATGTGGCATGCCGCCAAACGGGGCGAGAAAATTTGGTACATTTTGTTGATGTTTATCAATACCGCTGGTCTTTTGGAAATAATTTATTTAGCTTTTGTTGCCAAAATTTGGACCAAGACGGTAGTGGTAACCCAAGTGGCACCGGGTGCGCCCGCGCCAGCTAGTCCAGTGGCCACCACCCCGGTTATACCTATTCCAACCACTGTCCCAGAACCAAAACCAGAACAAACAGCCGATAATAAATAAACCCGCTTTCAAGCGGGCACCTGGAGGGGTGGCAGAGTGGTTGATCGCACCGGTCTTGCCCGCCCGAGGCGGGTCCGCCTTGGGCGGAAAAACTTATGTTCTATTATGTATATATTTTAAAAAGCCAAACCACTGGTAAATTATACAAAGGCTCTTGTGCTGATCTACCAAAACGAATAAATCGACACAATAGCGGCAAAGTAATTAGCACAAAAGCTGGACGACCCTGGAAATTGGTTTATTACGAAGCATTTGAAACCAAGACCTCTGCCTGGAAAGAAGAATTATTTTTAAAAAGCGGTAAAGGTCGGGAAAGAATAAAGTGGCTAGGTTTGTAAAAATCTGATACTTTAAAACTGAATTGTCTTTCGTGCGGAGGGGTGGCAGAGTGGTTGATCGCACCGGTCTTGAAAACCGGAATGTCCGCAAGGGCATCGTGGGTTCAAATCCCACCCCCTCCGCACGGTAGGTAATTGTGTCTTACCCTTATCGGGTTAGACAAAACTTGAGCCCAAATTATTTATAATTATTCTCCACCCAATTTTTTAGGGCATCCACATCCTTTTTGAGATGTTCTGATCTTAGAACCACTATCGCTACTTCCCGCTCGGCGTCACCAGCTTTTATTTTAAACATAAACAACCCAGTATTTTTAGCTTCGTCCAAGTAGCCCGACTTGCCCCCAATAAAATTGGCCTCGCGGGCAAATTCATTTTTGTTTTCCATCTGCCTCACGTCAAACCGCACCGGACCAAAACTGGTCACAGCTTTACCTCTCGTAATATCCAAAATCGGCCGGCGGTTATTGGCAATATAGCGACCAAGAAGATACAAGTCACGAGCGGTTGATTTGTTGTGCGGGTCAAAACCAGACACATCGGCATACTGGGTGTTGTTCATAAATAGATGTTCCGCTTTTTCGTTCATCAAGTCGATAGTCTTTTCTCGACCTAAAAATCGAGCTAGTGTCTCGGCACTATCATTTGATGATTCAATCAGAAGTGGATAAAAAAGTTCCACCACTCTAAAGCTTTGACCGTTGTCCAAACCCGCTGTCCCCCCAAAAGCGTCTAGGTCAGACTCTTGGACCAAAATATTGCGCCGGAGGTCAATATGCTCGGCAACCACTACCGCTGTCATTAGTTTGGTGATTGAGGCAATCGGGAATACTTTGTCGCTATCCTTTTCGGCCAATATCTGCCCCGAGTCTAGGTCGGCTACCAAAAAACTTTTAGCACTAATAGTCGGCAAAATGGTTTTTGTTTTGTCTGGATAAACAAAGTCGTCATATTCTTTGTCGATAGCGAGTACGGGTGTGTTCTGGGCCACTTCGGAAAAAAAGTTAGGAGCGACACTGTCAGCTAGTTGAATGCACCCCCCAGAAACATCCGAGTCTAACTTGCGACCAGAGGCGTAATAAGGCTCGCCATGGATATAATATTTACCGTAAAAGTGTAGAGCATTTGGCATATAGGCCTCAGCGACGGCCGAATAGGCGCGATTGCTCTTGTCTATAATGTTATAAAGCCCCGCCGGTGTCCCGCCCCAGCCCTGTGGGTCACCCAGCGCCCGAATAGTAGTACTAGACAATAGAGTACCGTTTTGATAAATCTCAACATTTTTTTGGGGTAAATTTACCACAACAAATTTTTCACCCGAAGACATTAAACCATTTTTGACATCGGCTAAGGGACGGATAAAACCCGCTGTTGAAGTGGCCAAAACCGGCTCGGTTATTTCCAAAGTACGTTCGGTTATTACTGGTTCAACCACGGAGGCACTCGCCACATCCGAAGAAGTTGGCGAAGCAAAAAATATTGACGCCAAATTGTTTATGACTGGCCCACCACCACTGGCAACAAAAATCACGGCTCCAGCCGAGAGGGTACCAAAAAATGCAATAAACAACGCCAACCGTTCTAACCAACGCATAATTCTGTGATATATAGCAAAAACATTATAGTGATTATTATAACAGACCAAACATTAACGCCAATTTAATTGCGACAAATACTGGCGGTTGTTACAATATATTTATGGATGACAATCTCTCTACATCGCACCCTCAAAATATACTTTTAGAGTGGCAAGATTATGAATACACCCCCACCGAAAAGACTAGTGACTGGTTTTGGACTGTTGGTCTAGTAGGGTTTACGGCGGTCATTATTGCTTTTGTTTTTAAAAACTTTTTGTTTGCTATTGTCCTCTTGATTAGCACTTTTACTGTTATGCTGTTTGGAGCTCGCGAACCAGAAATAATTCGGTTCGAAGTTACCCGTCGAGGACTGAAGGCCAAAAACAATTTATATCCTTTTGA
>JAUPVZ010000019.1 GCA_030916795.1 Patescibacteria group bacterium | reverse complement strand
TTAACCCAAACCTTTTATTTACACTTCAGGGCTACTTTACACTGCTCTTTTTGAGCTCCAGACAGTTGCTCGCAAGCCCCACACTGAGCTGGATTAGCCGATACCCCAGCCGCCGCTCCCCCTCCTACTATTGCGGAAAGATCACTAAATTTAATCCCAGACGGCTCGGTAAATTTGTCCTCATCTACTCGCCAAGTATCACAGTCATACGAAACATCCTTATCATCAAAATTTAAAGGCATTTGCCCACTTTGCTCATTAGAACTATTTTCTGGTACCGACATTGTCATACCTTGAGCCTGCCCCTCCAACCAAACATAGACCTTTTTATCTTTCATTATCATGTGGCCCACTTGGTCCTTGCCCTCAATCTTTGTCATAAAATCGGCTCTAATTTTTTCATTTGAGGCAACAAAGACTTCACCTTTCGATTCAACACCATCTTTAGCTGTAGAAAAAGTACATTTGACTGGTTTGCCGGTAGTGATCAAATCACGCAAGCTAGTCGAAGCGGTATCACTGTTATCAACCGTATCTACCGACCGACCCGACAGCCCTAACCAAGCCATAATAACCACGACCAGCACTACTACTCCTCCAACAATATAACTTTTGTTCATAGGTTTAAATCAATATATTTGGTAATGGTCAAATTATAGCCCCGATTAACAAAAAGACAATCTGGTGCCCCTGGCCGGACGCTTCGCTATCTCACCCTTTGGAAACCCCCGTCCGCCATCGCAAGCTCAGGCGTTGCGGGCGGGCACGGTTTTCCAACGAGCTTCGCTCTGCCTTCCTCCACGGGAAAACTACAGTTTTCCCGACCCCTTTCGAGTTCGATTCCGCCCAGAACCCCCTCATTACATTCGTGTGCCCCTGGCCGGAATCGAACCAGCATCTATCCCTTAGGACGGGACTGTTCTATCCATTGAACTACGGGGGCAAAACAAAAATGAGCTCACGCTCATTTTTGCATAAATACATACATTTATCTACAGACCGAGCAATTCTCTAATTCGCCCTTCATCAAAACCAATAATCATCTCGTCATCGATAAATATAACCGGCACACCCATCTGCCCGCTCTTATCGATCATTTCTTTAGCTTTGGCCCGATCGGCCACCACATCAATATCTTGAAAGGCCACATTATTAGCGGTAAAGAAATCTTTGGCCAGATGGCAAAAGTGACAGGTTGGAGTGCTATAAATTACGACTTTTTTGTCCATACTTTTAAGTAATTAAATTATAATTTTCCTATTGTAACATACGTTGCAAATAGCTGGAAACATCATCCGCCCCAGCCGTTTTATTACGTTTTATATATCCACAATCCACACATTTATGAGTAATAATAAAGTCATCACCAATTTTTTCTAACTGTTCTGGCTCCATTAAACCTCCACACTCGGCCGCTCGGTCACCGGGGGTAATATCAACATGTTTACTCCACAAGCAATACGGACAATGGTTGGTATAGCCATCGCCTTTTACTGACCTGTCACAATAGCCACAGATAAAATCTTCGATTAGACGTTTAAAATTTTCAGCCATAAAATATGGTGCGGACACGGAGAATCGAACTCCGATCTGTTGCTTGGGAAGCAACCATTTTACCACTAAACTATGTCCGCTTATCTAATCAAAAATCTGGCTCAATGCTCGCCAACCCACAGACCACCAATTATCATTGTTTTTAATTTTACTAGTTGTTGCTTTTTGTTCATCCTCCACCACAATGACCATCTTTTCACCCGGCAGAGTAACTGAGAAATTTTGCCTAATCGCCTCTTCTTGCCCTCGTGCCTTGGCCATCCAACCCACCCGCGCGGAAAGCTCGGCCTTTTGATTTTCCAAATCACGAAGCTCACCTTCGGCCTGCACGCGCCCAGTTGCCGCTAAACGATTTTTAGTATAAACACCCCAAAGAGCTTTAGTCATAAAGACAACCAAAAAAACCAAGACTAAAATAGAAATTTTCGAATAAATCATTTTGCGCACACGGCGCCGCCCTTGAAAATCTCTCATTATATGCCTATACTACTACAATATGTTATACGGACGCAAACAACAGAAATACATAAAATTCATCGCGATGATTGTCGGTGTTTTGACCATCATCAGCATGATTGCTTTGTATTCCCTACCCTTTTTATTCCGTTGATTTCATCATTTTTAGAAACACTTCCTGCGGGATATTAACCTTGCCTATTTTTTGCATCTTCTTTTTACCTTTCTTCTGCTTTTCGCGAAGCTTCATCTTTCTCGTAATATCACCCCCATATAAATAGTCGGTCACATCTTTGCGTAAAGCCGAGATCGTCCGAGAAGCAATGATACGCCCCATGGCCTTGGTTTGAATTTTGATAATAATTAGTTGTCGGGGTAATAATTTTTTCAATTTGTCTGCCACTTCTTCGGCCTCTAGCTGGACCCGCCGCCGCGCCACTACCCGTGAAAAAGCGGGCATGACTTCTTCATTGATCAAAACATCCATACGCACCACGTCGGCAAACCTGGTCCCAGCGATAGTATAAGAAAAACTAGCATAACCAGAGGTTACACTTTTTACTTCATCAAAAAAGTTGCGCATCAGCTCGCGCAAGGGCATATCTAAAGACAAATTGGTTCGATTGTCGCCAAAATTGTCCATATCAATAATCTCGGCCTCATGTTCATACAATATTGCCATCAAACTATTCAAATAATCTACCGGCAAAATAAGCTTTACTCTCACCCATGTTTCTAATGTTTCTTTATTTCTTAAATCCTCCGGAAAAAGGTGGGGCGAATAGATCGCTTCTATTAGACCAGTCTTGGTATCTTTTACCTGATAGCTAATAGTTGGCGTCGCAATAATCAGAGTCAAATCAAACTCGCGCTTCAATCGCTCGGTGATAATTTCCATATGGAGCATACCCAAAAAACCACAGCGAAACCCTCGCCCCAAAGATCCAGACGCCTCTTCTTCAAATGATAGTGATGCATCCTCTAGGCGGAGCCGTTCTAGCGATTGGCGCAATTGGGTAAAGTCATCCTGACTTTCGGGATAAACACTAGCCCAGACCACTGGTGGGGCCGTTTGGTACCCTGGCACAGCCGGCAAGCTGTTATAAGGGGCAACTAGCGTGTCACCCACCTTGGCCCCGCCGGCCTCCTTGATCCCAGTTACCACATAACCAATTTCCCCGGCCTGTATCTCTTTAGCAGGTATTTTGGTGGGCATAAAAATACCCGCTTCTAGGATGCCAAATTTTTCACCCGAACCAGCAAACACCAAAGTATCTCCCTTTTTAATACTGCCGTCTAAAACTCGCACATACACTACCACCCCCCGGTGGGTTGAATATTCAAAATCAAAAACCAAAGCCCGAGGGTTGTCGGCCACACCATATTCAGCCACTGGGGCTGGCACTGTTTGGACAATCGTTTCCAATAATCCGTGCACACCTTCCCCCGTTTTACCAGAAACACAAATTATTTCTTCTCTGGTGACATTTAGCAATTTTTCGACTTCTAAAATAGTTTCTTCGACCCGCGCACTAGGCAAATCGATTTTATTAATGACCGGTATTATCACCAAATTTTCGGCTCGCGCCATATCCAGCACCGACAAGGTTTGGGCCTGCACCCCTTGGGTCGCGTCCACTAAAAGCAACACCCCCTCGACCGCCTTTAGTGCTCGTGACACCTCATAGGAAAAATCAATATGCCCAGGGGTATCAATAAGATTTAAAATAAAAGATTCACCACCATATTGGTATTCCATCCGCACGGGTTGCATCTTGATCGTAATCCCCCGTTCTCGCTCCAGCTCCATCGAGTCCAAGACCTGTTCTTTCATTTTTCGTTTTTCGATTGTTCCGGTCATTTCCAACATGCGGTCCGCCAAAGTGGACTTACCATGGTCAATATGGGCAATAATGGAAAAATTTCTAACGTGACTTAAGTTCATATGTAGACTTATACTAGCGGAAATCTGGGCGAGAGCAAGCTATAGTTCTTCGGAGCCAGCACTGACTGGGTTGCGCCAAACCTTGGCCGACAGGGCCAAATAAAACTCTTTTAGCTCGGCGCTACCCAATATCCAAAGCGTACCAATCGCAAAAACTAGTCCCGCCAGACCAGCCAAAAAGCCTTGAGAAATAATTCCTAAATAGGTTGTCTGATCAACTAGAGGCAAAAACAAGGCCAAAGTATGATAGGCCACAAAACCACCCACAATCGCCCCTGCAAATGACCGAGAAACACTATCTACCACATCTCGGGAAAAGGCCCCGAAATGTTTACGGAAAAATATCCAATATAAAGTCGCATTGATCAAAATCCCCCCAGTATAAGCCAGTGGCAACATCAGAATTCCTACCCCTTCCAAATCTTCAACCCGCAAAAGGTTCTCCATAAACCACCTAAACATCATATTATGTTCAAACAATTTGGTGAGGGAAAAGGCCAAAACAACAATAGAAAAAGACGAAACTAAATTAATAATCAAGGGTATTTTAGTATTATTGCTGGCATAATACGCCCGCACAAACAACTGGACCAAACCCTGGGCCGCCACCGATATGCTAAACAAAGCCAAAGCTGCTGCCACGAGCCGAGTGTCTGACCAGCTAAAATTACCAGTCCCAAAAACCACCCGAACCAAATGCGCCCGCAGCACAATAAACAAAGTCATAGCCGGCAATGACCAAAACATAATATGTCTAATTGCTAATTCAATCTTGGTTACAAATTTTTTATTTTCCCCATTAGAAAACAGGGCGGCTAGTGTAGGAAAAGCGGCCACCGAATAGCTGACCCCCACCACAATAAGTGGTACTGATTGCAGGTTGAAAGCTAGATTAAAAATAGTAATAGAACCAGTAGCCATCAAGGAAGCCAGGGCCACCAACACCGCAATAGCTAGTTGGTTACCAGACAAAGCCAGCGTCCTAGGTAATGATATTTTTATTACTTGCCAAGTTTCTGGCCAATTAATTTTACCGACAATCCGGGGTCTAATCCCAATCTGCAACACGCTCGGCACTTGAACAAAAAGATGAAAAACAGCTCCCAGGATAACGCCCACAGCCAAGCCCGGCAACCCCAGCCACGGGAAGAAAAACAAAATACCAACAATAATACCGGCATTATAAACAACTGGGCTAAGCGTATAAGCAAAAAACTTACGATAACTTTGTGTCACACTCCCCAATAAGTTGGAAATGCCCAACAAAAGTGGTGACAACAAAAGCAATCGGGATAGAAAAATTAGTTGGCTGAGTGCTTCGGGCTCAAACCCTGGCGCGATAAGGCCGGCTAGCTTTGGCATCAACACAAAAGCAATAATACCCACCACCACTGTTGCCCCACAAAAGACTGTGAATAAATTACTTATAAATCTTTCCACCGCTTGCTCTCCTCCATCTTTGCCTGATCGAATAATAAACGGAATAAGTACAGTTACCGACACAAACGAGGCAAACGACACAAATATTAAGTCCGGGATACGAAAAGCACTATAATAAATATCAAGTTGCGAGCTGGCGCCAAAGGTTGACGCCAACAATCTATCACGCAGAAGGGCCAGCAATTGGGCCGACAGAGAAGATATCGCCAACAAAAATGCCGCCTGATGTAAGCCATTCCATTCTTTATAGAGTAGAGAGAGTAAACGTGCCACCACGTTATTTTAGATTATTTACTTAGTTTTTTCTGCAGTTTGGTCAGCTTCTGTTTCCTCTTCAGTTGGCTCGGCTTTTACTGGTTCACCACCTAGACCCGCTAGGGCAGCTCGCCCAGACTTTAGATTTGTAATAATAGTTTTTACTTCGGTATTGTCGGGGTTGTATCTGGCAATCAAGCTAAACTGTTCAATGGCTTTGGCGGTCTGTCCTAAGCCGTCATAGGCAAGCCCTAAGAAATAAGAGGCATTGGCATTTAGGCCATTTGGGCTAAATCTGATTACTGACTGCATCGCTTCTACCGCCCCAGCATAATCCCCTGTTCGATAGCGCAGAAAGCCAAGCTGGAACAAGATACTTGTATCCCCAGGCACCACGGCGGTCGCTTCCTCCAGCCGTCTGATCGCTGCACTAGTACCCACATCTTCGACGTCCAACTGGGACAACAGCAAAATAGAGGAGCTATAATTTGTTTTTATCTTCAGGGCCTTTTCTAAATAATCTCGCGCTACACTAAAACGATTTTGGGTAATTTCAAGACGAGCTAGACTCAAAAAGATTTCTGGATTATTAGGATTTTGTTTTATGGCGTTTTCATAATTTATCTTGGCTTGCTCATAGGCCCCCTTTATACCCAGTCCTGCCAAATATTCATAAACATTTCCTAGCGCCATAGTGTTGGCATAATCACTAGGTGCGAGTTTAATAGCCTCGGTGGCCGAAACGATAGAGGCGTCAAACAAATTTTTAATAATCGGCTGGGCTGAGGCGGTGCGCCCTTCTTCGCTGGCTACCAGTTTGTTAAGCTCTTCAATTTTTATCCGAGAATAAAGCCGAAAATAGGCCGGATCTTTGGTATTTAGCTTTATGGCTTTGGTCGACAGCGTATCGGCCCTTTCAAGATTGCCCACAGACATTGCCTGCACCGCTTGTTGATATCTAATTACTGACCAAAATCTCTGTAATAGTAGATAGCCCAGAGCAATAGTAACAATAAGCAGTAACACTAAGACCAACAAAGAAATAAAGTGTGTTTTTGAATTAGAATTTATCGTAATTGTCTTGGTTGGTAAAACTTTAGCGGTCGTTAGTGTGGCCAGAAAAACACCCGTCATAATAAACAGCATCGGCAAGCCGAGAGTATCTGGCGTATACAAAATACAGGTCAGCCAGAAATAAAACATCCCCACCATAGACAACACTGCCAAAAATTGGGTCATTGGTTCGGCCGACAAGCGCCGGAAAGAGGTAATCGCTACATAGACCAAGGCAAAAAACAGAGCCAGAATGGCCAAGGTCCCTACCAGCCCAGTCGTAACAACAAATGTCGGTAGTGACCCTACTGCCTCAGAGAAATTTACATTCCAAAACTGCAACTCATTAACAATCTTTGGTCGATACATAGACCAAGCGCTAGAAAAATTGTTTGGTCCAATTCCGGTCAGTGGGTCTTTTTTCAAAACTTCCTTAGCTACCTCGTAGCTGCTCACCCACCCCGGGCGCACTTCCACAAAAGTAATATTGGCTTTGGCATAAACCGCATTTAGACCATCATTCAATGGCCCCCCTGCCCGACCCAAGATAATAAACAAAAGAGCTACTAGGAGAAAGAAAAAGGAAGGGCGGAATACTTGGTGCCCGTCCAGGAAACCCCGTTGGTCTTTTCCCTGGTTGGAACCGACGGCCAAGGCATAAACAAAAACCGACAAAGAAACCACCCCGGTAATAATCCAAACCAAAGTAAAGTTGGTCAACATCAACATCAACAGCGAGACTACAAACGAGGCCATGATTAAGCGTTTTAACAATAGACTATTACCCAAGGCCGACAGCTCTAGCATAAACAGTGATACCAAGGCCGAAAAGCCAAAAAAGACCGCTGTCTCGTACCACTTGCCCACCAACACCTGAGGCAAAAAGTTAAAGATGCCAGACCAAACAAAAGCGCCAACAGGTATAAAAAGCAAATAATAAACACCTACCACTAAAGCTACAAAAGAAATTCCTAGATAAAGATTAAACAGATGTTTCCGGCTATCAAAAAATATCGCAATTAACAAAGTCAGGGTCGCCAGCGCCAAAATCGACAAAGCGGTGCCAGACTGATACAGTGAGCCCAGTAATGAATATCTAACACCCGAAGAGAAAATCGAAGCGATAATAAAACCAAGCGGAACCAGGGGCAACATAGCAATAGGGAGAGACCAAGGAAGTTTTATCTCGCCGTCTTGCAGACGTCCCACAATCCACAACGCAATCGCCACCACCAGCACTCCTAGGAGGAAGAATTTCTTAGCCACATCGGGACCGATGCCAAATTGAGACAAAGAAACCATAGGTAAAGCCAGTATCCCCACAAACAGGGTGATAAGGGCCGCGATATTGGCCGAGATAATAAAGGGCCGCGGAGCGACATCGGTCTCCCGATCCAGTTGGATTTTGGCGATAGGCATATTTTATATTTGGTTAACTAATTAGTTACTAGTATTATACTAAATCATGAGAATATCTGCGAATAGTAGCAAAACTGATACCCAATATCTGTCGGTCAAAGAAGTGGCGGAAATCCTCCACAAATGCCCGAGTACTATTAGAATTTGGGATAAAAAAGGTATTCTGACAGCCATCCGTCAGCCCAAAACCAACTACCGTCTATACCAAGCCGGCGAAGTAGCAAAACTGGTAGAAAAATTGGGCAGCAACAAAACTGGCCGCCGGCTTTTGCCCTAACCCTCGGTTCTAACTATCAGAAGATTGGCTAGACTAGTTGGAAAAAAGACTAATTATTGAGGCCAACTGTTTATTAATCCTATGACTCCAAGCTAAGTGAGACTGATAGGTAAAAACGGTTGAATTTTTAAATATTCTAGCGTCCGCCGAATTGGTTAGCCGAATATAAACGGTGGTTGGTTTTGTGGTTTTAGGTAAAGTTACTTCTTCTATTTTATCGTTAGGACTAAGACTTTTTAGAGGAGTACAAACCTTGGTTGTGTTATTGCAAACACTTATATTTACATTTTTTATATTTTTACCAGCTTTCCAGGTCACAATCCGCTTCTGTCCACTTGCACTCTGCGCCCCCGCTCCACCGACATTTATATCCCCAATTTCATTGTCCCCGGGCTCATTACCGCCCACTTTTTTGAAAGTAGCTCCAGCAAAAATGAATCCCATCCCTACTGTATCAGTCGAAGTCCTGCCACACACTAAACCAGTTGTCGCTTCTCGTTTACCCGACGAATTTGAAACTGGTGTAAAAGTTTTACTGTTTGGACTATTGGGACTCATGGATTTAACTCTGGCTACCACAAATTTATCTATAACATAACCAGAATTGGCTTTAGCTGTAATTTTAAGTTCTTCATCACCAACCAGGCGATAAGATAGGTCATATTCTAGAAAAGTATCCCTATCACCCATACTATAATTAAATTCATCATCAGTCCTTTCTGAAGAAATGGCACCACCCTCACCTGCACCCAACATCACAAAACATCCTTCTTTCATTGATAAAGCCATCACCACCATATTATCAGGGGCATTACAAGTAAAAGAATGGGTAGCAGTTTTTTTTCCTGCAATATCATAGATTTTTGGTTTACCAACAACATTGTTATTAGCATCAAGTGTTCCGGCAGCAAAAAGCCACAGCCGACTGCCTGGATCCGCAGTGGCCGTAAAAGAAATTTTTTCACCATCTTTTATCTCTATACCCTCTTCTGGGATACTTGGTGTTACGGTAGGAAATAGCCCTAAGATAGAATATATCATGTCATCCTCGCTTCCATAATCAAGTAATTCTTCTGCACTTGCCTTATCCATAAAGGTTGAGACTCGACACGTGGCATTAACTGGAGCTTTGATTAAAAACACTCTAGTTTGAGCAGAAACTGAAATTTTATCTTCATGTCGCCCCTGAATCACCGAAACCGTAGCCTTATATTGCCCAGGAGATATTTGTTCACCAGAAGGTAATTTGTCGCCCACCTTCCATTGAACCTTACCTGAAACCTTTAGATTTTTATTTTGTCCTCTACTTTTATAATACAAAGAGTGACTTTTACCAGAACCATCTTGAGCGACAAGGTTTACCGATACCGATTCTACAATAGTTTCGTCGAAGTTAGTTCCTTTCCAAGTAACAGTTCTATTTTGAGAATACGGCCATAGCGGAAGCCCGGGTGCTGTTGAAATACCATCTTCCTGAATAGTTAATTTGGGCTGTATAACACTTTTTTGAGCAAAAACAGGGGTAGAAAAAACGCCGCCCAAAACCAATAACAGTAAAACAATAAAACTGAGTGAACGAGACATTTTATAAAAAAATAGATTTTATAATATTTTAATTATATCACAATCCATTATTTAGATAGTAATCTCTAGTTTAAAGAAAAACCCCGCCGAGAAGGCGGGGTTTTTCATATATTTTAGATTTGCTGGCTATAAGCCGAATTCTGTACCGAAATTGTTCACGCATAGCGTGACTACAATTTCGAGTACCCAGCCCTGATTTTGCCTCCAACAAACCTTGCCCAGGGCGACTGCCGAATAGGCAGATACTTTATGGGCGAAGCGCTGGGCCGATAAGGGTCGCGACTATTCGTCGCCCGCGCTTCACGTGGTATTTCGATGCAAAATCAGGGCGGGGTCGCGATTTTGTAATCACTCGCTTCGCTCTCGAACAAAATCAGCGATAACCATTTATCTGGGATTGTCGTCACCAACAACCTCAAGCGACACAAATTAGAAGTTGAAACCAACCTCTAAAGTACGGTCTTGCACGTAGGTAAGGATTTAGCCGTTTCAATCTCTAGGTTTCCCTAAAGACTCACCCCAAAGGGTGCCTCTACCTTTCGGCTCGGGCGTCTCTGCTCGCACCTCGGCGCTTGCGCGCGACAGGCATTACCTGCTACCATCCTGCCCTGTGGAATAAAAAGTTCAAAATATTTCAGACAGACGCAGACCGTTACAACAAATCTGTAATAATATTAAACTTTAAACTCTTTATTCCACAGGGCACGTGTTCGGACTTTCCTCTGTCTTTCGTTAGAAAAACAGCGATTATCCGCCAGCAAACCTATTTATATTGTAACATATTTGAGAGAAAAAACAACCCCGCGGTCGACCTAGGCGACCGCGGGGTTGTTTAGTTTTATCTCTAGGAATTACTTTGACTTTTGGCTGCCAAATCAACCGGTATGTCTATCTCACAAGTACCGCCAGCACAGGCCAATTCTTTTTTCACTTCTGTTTCGTCTTTTTTCTCGTAACTCATAATCTTGGAAAAGTCCATGTCGCTAAAGCCCTTGAGCAATTCATTGTAGCGAGCCTCATCAATCTCTTCGTATGGGGCAAGTTGATAAACGTGTTCACTGCGAGGCAAGAAAGACAACCCACCAATCATGTCCCAATTTTCATAAATCCAGTTGGCGACAATAATCCATTCTGTTTCCCCTACCGAAATAGTCACCGACGGATTATGGTCGGTAAAATTTTGTTTGACCAGTTTCCAATACTCGAGTTGTTCAATCGCCGACAAATCATCTTTAAAAGTGCTATTATCTGGCGCTTTGACTGGAAATTCTAAAACATAAGTGGTGGCTGTTTCCATCGCCTGGCCCACCTCTGGGTTATATGGCACACCTTGGTCCCTGAGCATTTTAAAGAGTGAGTCTGTTGCCGAAATACGAATCCGACGAATATAGTAAGCCGAGTGGCGGGCGTGCATACCCGAAGACGAATCGACAGTTTGAGAAGTAGTGCCCGACGGCTTAACACAAGTAATTGAGGTAGACTCATTGACCCCAAAACGTTTAGCATATTCCCGATTAACTTCTAGGGCATAATCTCGCATTTTGGCCAAAGTCTCCGCCTTCCGCACCACCGGACAGTCCCACATTCCTGTAATCGAAACCCCAAGCAAGCGTTCTTCCTCACAGTTTTTGCGCCAATCGTCAGACAAATAGCGGAACTTGGTCAAGGTTGATTGGTAAGTACCGAGAATAGTAGCGATCCGAATCTTGCGAAGCAAAGTCTCCTCCGTATCTTCGGCGCGAGCTACAACTTCGGACAAATTGCAAAACTGTTTTGACCGCAAGATAATCTCGCCACATGGATTGGTGCCAAATTTATCAAAATGTTCAGCCGAAATTTTACGCCGACGCTCCGGCATTGTGGTTTTTAACCCGCCCCGATTGAAAATGCCTCGCTCGCCTGTGCCCGACTTTACTAGAGCTGTCCACTCTTCTAGAAAATCAGAAGCGGTGGGCTTTTCATTATAAACCGCCGAGTTGTTCGCCAAGCTACGTTGTGGGTCAGTAATCCAAAACAAACCTTTCTTGGCGTCACGAATATCTCTGTCATCCACATCAGACAAGGAAATAAGAGCGCTGCGGCGCACACCACCAGCCACCACAATTTCACCAATCTTGCAGATAATATCGTGAGCATCAATATTGGCTAGACGTTTGCCTTGCTTACGCAATATTCTCTCTCGAGCAAAGGTCAGTAGCTGGCGCAAAGGTTCTTGACCAGAGGATTTGCCCCCCATCGTCTTTAGTCGCGCTCCCGCTGGTCGCAGTTGAGAAAAATCAAAGTCTATATCTTTGCCCGCATACCAAGTCTTAAGACCTAATGTCAGGGCATCGCACCAACCCTCTTTAGAATCATCCACAATATGGGTCGGCAACTTTTCGCCCGATTGTCGAATAATAATAGGTAACTGTTGAATATTTTGGCTCTCAGCGGCATAGCCCGCGCCCGTGCCACACATAGACACGTACATAATTTCGGCAAAATCTTCCAGCTTAGTCGGTGCAATAAATGAGCAGTTATAAGCACAAACATTGGTGGTACGAGCCGCTTTTCCTGCAAACTGCATTAGACGCATAGAAGGAACAGCCTCTTGTTTCAAAATACCCTGCTCGACCTCTTCATATTCAGTCTCACTCAAAAGAGTGCCCAAATTTTCTTTCATAAAACTCATATATCGCCCCACGGTCTCTATCCAAGTCTCGCGACGCCCCTCTTCTTCAATCCAATTAGCATAAGTTCGATAATAGACAAATTCACCTAATGGATTGCGAAAATATTGTTTACTTCGGTCTACTAAATCTTTAACTTTTTCTGGAATGTCACCATGTTCACGACGAGCTTCAGCGCGTCGTTCGCGGTATAAAATATAGGCCTTGGCGACAGTAGGAAATTGTTCTAGGATTAAAGATTTTTCTACCAAGTCTTGGATCTCTTCCACCCCTGGGGTATAGTCTTTGCCGGCAACATTGGCCTTGTTTTTAGCTAGCTCGGCCAAAACTGTTGCCAAAACTTTCTCGGCGGCCTGTTCGTCACCCTCCCCGGTAGCTTTCATGGCTTTGCCAATCGCATTCTTTATTTTTACCTCATCAAATGGAACAATTGTTCCATTTCTCTTGGTAATACCGGTAAGTTTTAGTGACTCTGGTGACATATTAAAATTTAGAGTAAAAATTTATAATTGGTAACGAACATTATATTACTCAAACACCGACCAACCAAATTTTCTGTTGATAAGTACCCAGCCAAAAAACATTAAAATCAAAAAGGCAAGCTGGCGAGCTTATTAACCTTAAACCACAAGCTAAAACCACCCTCCCCCAACAAAAAATCGGCCGCAGCCGATTTTTTGTTGGGGGAGTTTAGCTCTTTATCTTCAGTATTACCATCGCTCCTAAAATAATGATGGTATTAATGGCGGAAATCAGACAATAGGTACAATAGGCATCCAATACCACCGCTTGAACATAGAAAAACCAAGCCGAAAAAATTATTCCGACAATCGCTAGAGCCAGCAAAAGATATTCCCCTTTTTCGGCAATATTTCTCTTGCTCCACAAATAGGTTGCCGTCATTAATACCACCAAGTAGAACCCAAAACCGGCGAGCGACGCTGGCACAAAGCCAAACAGCACCGAATAAGAGCTCTGCAAGACCGTGTCACAACCCTGGACCGCAATACATTTTACTGTCCCACCCAATATTTTTTCCGCCAACAAATAACTAGTGTCCAGCACACCTAAAAAGGAGAAAAATATAACCGTCAGTAATAGTCGGCTGCGCCCGAGCTAATCTTGTTTATTTAGCCAATTCTGAAGTGACATTGTTAGTAGTGGTAGCGGTGAGAGCTTCGCCGATCAGTCGCGCAAAATTATCACTGGTCCCAGGGTTAATCTCTTTACCATTTAGGAAAAAAGTTGGCGTTCCCAACACTCGGGCCTTTTGGGCGCTGGCAATATCGGCCTTTATTTTATCTTCCGCGGTTTGGCTGTTTAAGTCAGTCTTAAACTTGACCAAATCTAGATTGAGTTTTTTGGCAAGACTCTCAATCATAGTATCAGCTTCGGTAGCAGTCACTTTTGTCCAAGTTTCTTGGGATTCAAAAATCAAATCATGCATTTCCCAGAACTTGCCCTGCGCCCCCGCCGCTTCACTGGCCTTGGCCATAATCAACGCTTTACTATGTTGAGGTAATGGATAATGTCGATAAACAAGAGCCAAACCTTTAGACCCATACTCATCTAAAATATCTTGAAGATATGGTTCATAATCAGCACAAGCAGGGCATTCAAAGTCGCTGTATTCTATCAAAATTGCTTTGGGATTAGTGGTTTCCCCCCGGACATGGTCGGTGGCAGAAATAGCCTCTACCACACCCGTATTACTGTCCCCAGTTTCATTTTTAGTACTAAGCCAAACCCCACCAAACACTACCAATACGCCCATAACTGCTAAAAATATAACCCAGCCAATCCGGCGGGTGGTGCGAGCCGCTTCTTTGCGAGCATCTCGCTCTTGTTTTGTCTCTTTAGTTTCGTTCATATTTTGAGTCTAACATAAAAAAATCCAAAATTTAAGATAATAGAAAACCGGTAGGGCGCTACGCGCCCTACCGGTTGAACCGACGACCTATACTATTTCCTCTCTTCATTGCCCCTACGGACAAGAATAGAACCCTCTTCCGGCTTAGTATCCTTTGACCTTCCCGAAAGTAGATGCCCGAGGAAGGCACTCGCCTCACCGCTTCCAACCTCGCCGACCCCCTCAAGCTCCTCAAGCGCTCTGGGTAAGATGGCTGGCATCATCCATCCACCATTTGCCACTAACTGCTGCACTACCAGCAGAGCAATTTGCCCCGCCCTCTCGTTGGTTATCATACAACCTCCTTTGTTCCGAAACCAAATTTATTAATTCTAATTATACCAAAAAACACACCTTTGTCAACTACCTACTTCCCCGCCCAAATATCATAGCTTTTTATCTGGCCGGAATAGTTGACCTTACTGTTCTCTTTACCGCCCCTAGCCACAATTATTTTAGAAAAATATTTGGCCAATTTTTTCTTAACATCCGAAATTTTATGATGATATTTAGGAACATCTATATCGCCCCTATCAAAAATGCCCCCGGCCGTATTGTAGGACAGGAGCATAAATCCATCTGATTGTAGTGAATCGGCTATTTTTTCCAGCAGGAAGTCTAGCTCTTCAGTATTTAAATATTGTATCACCCGCGCCACCACCACCGCCTTGTATCGCTTAGGGCGGAAGTTATAATTTTTAATATTTGATCTGGTAAAAGCAATCTTATTTTTTATCTCTGGTGACAATCCCTCATGCCAGCCCACATCGGCCACATCCATCGCTTCCACCACACACCCTTTTTGGGCCAAAAAGATGCTATTGCGGCCATTGCCACAACCAATATCCAAAACCAAATCACCGGGCGATAATATGTCGCTGTATTTTTTAACCAAAACGCTTGGCTCTAGAGTAACAATCTGAAACTTCTTGTCGGCCCAAGCTTTTTCCCACTGGTGGCGGGGCATATATCCATTGTGGCACTAATGAGAGAGGGATTCAAATGGGATTTGGTCAGGAATATTTTTCTCGCCGTCGCTCGAAAAATTTCACGACCCTGCCTCGGCAACGACCGCTACTGCGGTCGGCTTCGCGCCTGCGGCTTTCAAATCCCTCCGCCTCATCGCAAAATATAGTCGACCAAAGGCTTTGCTTTGGTTTCCTTATTTTGCGGAGGCGGAGGGATTTGAACCCTCGAAGGGGTTGCCCCCTTACACGCTTTCCAAGCGTGCGCACTAGACCACTATGCGACGCCTCCATGGTTCACTTTAGATAAAAAGTAACTACGGCTTAATAAGCCAATATCGCCTTTTTATGTTTGCCAGATTAGCACAAATTTAAGAGTTGGGAAGACTAGGGTCACAACTCTTGAGACCAAAATCTACCAAATTTACAAATATCACCAACAAAACTGTCGCCATAAACAATGACGGGCCAAACATCCCATCCCAAATGAAAGCAAAGAAAAAGGATATTAGTAGGGGTAAAGTAACCGCATGGAGAGTAAGGCGATAAGCCTCGCCAAAACGCACCCGCCGGCCAATGATTTTTTGTGCCAAAAATAGTAACACCCAAGCCAAAAAGGCGACTACCGCTAGAGGCAACAATAGGAAAAAAAGTAAAAACATAAAAAGAATAAAAATGGACAACACCAAGACTGGAGCGACCATCACATACCACGGACGTACAGCATTAAAAAATCCAGCTATTTTAGCTTCGGTCAAAGTAAAATCCATATCCTCATCATAAGGTAATATTTTTATCGTACCCCGACTATTGTCTGGTCCAACCAAACCATCCTTAGCCAAAAGAACAAAGGCTTTTTTAGCACGATAGACCTCTAAAGTGGCCGGGCTAGCTGTATCTATTACCACCAAGTGTTCAAATTGAAAATCCCCCATCACCTTATTATCATTAGTCCAGCCTTTGGGAATAGGAATAATCACTTCATCCTTGATATTTTTTTGAAGTTCACCAGCTGCCACCCGAAGCTCAAGCGTATCCGGAAAAGACTCCATAATACTGTTTTCCATCTGCCACAAACCAGCATTTATTTTAGGAACCACCGCAATCGCAAACAAAACCGAGCTGACCAAAGCAATAACCGCCGCTAATTTAAAATAATAGCTAACAGAATAACCAAAGGTTTGACTAAAGATGCCTCGGTAAAAGGTTGGGCTATAAATACTATTTCTTAAATCTTGGAAAAAGTTCATGTTTTATTTAATTTTACCTTCAGGATAAAAAAGATTATTTAAATGGTCAACCATATAACCTCTAAATAACCCTCGCGAAGCATTTTCTTGAGCAAACACTTCGGCGCTATAGTCACGAAACTCAGTCAAAGTAAGTCCTTCGCCTGTGGCTAAATATTGCTTATATTTTTCCCACATTAAAAGATCGGTCTCGGTTAAATCATTTTCATTTACATTTTTAGAATTAGGATTTGGACTTAAGGTAAGTTTTTCTTTTATTTCCTTCCGCAAATACCCCCATTCTGCATCACTATTTTCTAAATCTGACCCATTATAGTTTTCGTTGTTTGACATATTTTTTTATTCTACGCTCATCCCCCGCAAAGCCGCAAGGCGTTCCTCTACTGGCGGGTGGGTAAGAAATAATTTATGTAAAGCACTGGTCTTGCCCCCAAACGGGTTAGCAATATACAGATGAGCGGTCGCATTGTTGGCGCGAGCCACAGGCACCCCACTTTTGGATATCTTTTCCAAAGCTAAGGCTAGCCCCTCTGGGTAGCGAGTGAGTAACGCCCCCGAGGCATCGGCCAAAAACTCGCGCTTGCGAGAAATTGCCAACTGGATAAGAGTAGCCGCGATGGGCGCCAAAATCGCGAGCACAATACCAATCACAATCAAAATCGCATTACCTTTACTATCTCTGTCTCCCCCTCCAGAAAAAGAAAAACGTAAAAAGAAGTCTGACAAAATCGCCACAAACCCGACCAGTACCACCACGACCGTTGAAAGCAACATATCGCGGTTACCAATATGGGCGAGCTCGTGCGCCACCACGCCTTCTAGCTCATTTTTTTCCAGAATGGCTAGTAGCCCCGTGGTCGCCGCCACCACCGCATGCTCCTTGTCACGACCGGTCGCAAAAGCATTTGGTGACGAATCGTCTATGACATAAAGTTTCGGCATCGGTAATCCGGCGGTAATGGCGAGGTTTTCGGTTACAGTGTAGAGGTCAAAAAATTCTTCTCTTGTTGCTGGTCGAGCGCCAGCCATTTTTAACACAATTTTGTCCGACCACCAGTAGCTCGCCACATTCATAATAAGACTAAAAGCCACAGCGACAGGTAAAAGCCATGGCAGGTCTAAAGTAAAACCAAAGTACCAACCAAGACCGATCACTACCACCAAAAAGCCAGTCATCAGGAGCCAAGTTTTGGTAATATTTTTAGATTGTTCGGTATACAAAGTCGCCATCGTCCCTAAATTAAACCATTTTAAAGGAAAAAGAAAAGGCCAGCAAAAACCACCCCCAGTCTTACTGGGGGTGGTTTTTGCTGTTTGTATTTTTCTAAAACTTCACCTCCACTGGTTGGCGAGCTACCTCTTCCCCAGCTTCTAGCTCAAAAAACTCTCGTTTAGCAAATCTAAAAATACCAGCAATAATATTGGACGGGAAACTTTCAATCTTGGTGTTTAGGTCACGAACATTGCCGTTGTAAAAACGACGAGCGGCTTGAATTTTGTTTTCCGTATCACTTAATTCTCGTTGTAATTCCAGAAAATTTGTATTGGCTTTCAAATCGGGATAGCTTTCCGACACCGCAAACAGCGACTTGAGCGCCCCACTAAGCATATTTTCTGCTTGTTCTTGCTCTTTCACCGAACCAGCATTCATCGCAGCTGTACGTGCCTCGGTTACCTTTTCCAGCGTCCCCGCTTCATGAGCCGCATAACCTTTTACCGTATTAACCAAATTAGGAATAAGGTCATAGCGCCGCTTTAGCTGAACATCAATATCCGCCCAAGCTTCTTTGGTGCGATTGACCAAAGTGACAAAACCATTATAAGCCATCGCTAGCCACAAAACGACAACCACCACCAAACCAATAACAATATAAATAAGAAGATCCATGGTAAAAATTTAATTATTTAACTACAAAATTAATCTTATATATTATACAATCTATAATATAAATATCAAGATGAATTTAGTTAACACTATAATTAAAAAAATTAAGTCTGGTGGGTCTAAAAATCCAATATTATTGCTGTTTTTATCGACTATTTGTTCTGCTGTAGTCTATGACTTAGAGGGACCTGAAAGTGCTTTGGTCATCTTATTCTTTATCCCGATAATCAGCCTAGTGCTAAATTGGAAGGGCTCAAAACTTTCATTGTTTTTTTCTTACTGGCTGGCGGGGACAATCTACCTAATCTATATCCTAAGATGGCATCTAGATACTTGGCCTTTAGATTCGATAGCCATCTATAATGACAATATCGCTTGGCTTATGATTATCTATAGCTGGCTAACACCCGCAATTATTGCCGGTATCTTGTGGGGCCTATGGTCTTTGGCTGTATATCAATTTCGTCATAAATCCACTTTTTTTCTAGCTATATTTATTACAGCGAGTTTTTTCGTCATAGAATTTGCCCGCTCTGTATTATTTTCTATCGTCTGGCTGGGATCAGAATCCTCAATCGGAGACCACCTATCTTACGGAGCATTAGGTTATGCTTTATCTGATGTTAGTATTCTCTCAACCCCAGCCTTCTTAATCGGGGTCTATGGCCTAAGTTCCCTAGCTATTTTTATAACCTATATCTTATATATCTGTCTTCTACGAGAAAAACCAAACGAATTTAGTATCAAAATAGTTTTAGTGGTTTTATTGTCTATACTTATTATTTTGTATTATTACAACCAGAATTTTCGTATACCAAAAAATTATTTAAGTCAGACTAATATATTAGCAGTATCCACCCCCACAAAAACTACCCCCTCCCTCTTACTCCAGAAAGCCATAAGCAATAACCCCAATCTGGATATAATAGTATTACCCGAAGATTCATCTCTTTTTGCTAGAGAAAGGAGTTTTAGCGATAAAGAATGGCAAGTTTTCTTTAGAAAAATACCAACTGAAAAAAGCTTATCGATTATTGACTCTGATCATCTTATTTTTTCTAAGTCCAACAAACAGGCGAGTGTCGCTTACCAAATATTCAATCATAAACCCTATATTGGATCATTCTCAGAAAAAATGGTTCTAGCTCCTCATGGAGAATATATTCCTTATTTTACTTCATTTATTCTTAAGCTTGGAGGGCAAAACGAGTTACTAAAAACGTATCGCAAGAGGAGAGAATTAGTGTCAGGAAGAATAACTAATCCAATGACAATAAATAATAAAGAAATTTTTATAGTACTGTGTTCCGAAATTATGTCCACCAAACGACTACGTCAGACAGGTAGTAATTCGCTGATAATTAATATGTCCTCATACGACTGGTTCTCAAGTGGGAGCTCTCTATACAGACAAACTAAAAAAGCATCAAAAATTCAAGCTGTTATTAAAAATAGTTACATTCTACACACCAATGATACAGAACCATCTTATTTAATAAATCCAAAAGGAAAAGACATCTTACATAAAAACACCGATACTATTAATGGTTATCTATATCAATTACCATAAATTAAAAGGGTCCAAACTGGACCCTTTTAATTACAACCTAAAAAATGTTTACTAATTTACTATCTGATCAGCCAACCATTCGTTTATATTAAACCCTGGTTTTAATACTTCAAAATCTTGAAGTAATATTTCTTGACCAGTTTCCATACCGACATTAAATATCGTAGAAACCATGCCCGTCTTTCTTGGTCCTTGACCAACCAACCTAGTCTGGCAGTTTACATCTTTTTCATTTGCCAAGGTAAAAAGTATATCTCCTATTCCTTCAACACAAGCTGCCTTATCTGGACCAGAGGAAGCTGCCACTATACACTTAACAAGATTATTCCTCAAAAGTTTACCGACCTGTTCAGTAATATCTGCGGCAAATATCTTTGGATTAGATGAAGTGGTTGAAGCTAGTTTTGCCAACTGATACTTACATTTTCTAACTATTTTATTTTTTAGACAGCCTTTACTATCAATACCATTTGTGTCATCGTAGCCATCAAATACATAAACCTCACCTTCCACAATATTTGAGCCAACCAAACTAGCAACCTCACTTTCCGTCATATTTGTAAAATCAGTATTTTTAAAGTCCGACTTAAAAGACACGGGTATTTTTACTCTTCGCGCATAGCCATATTTAGGCATTTGAACCGTTGGACAAGTTTTTTCTGCCCCAGCCGTAGCGGTAGACAACATATATCGCGATTCACCCGATTCCATATCTGTTAAAACAATTTTTCTGTCAGACGTGGAGCCAAATAAATACAAACCAAGACCAAAAAAACATAAAACGAGTATTAAATTAATCAACAAACACAACCGATGCTTACTTATGTAATCATTCATAATAAATAAAGTCTTCTTATAAATAATCTAATTCAAGAGTATATTAAATAAAATATTAAAAATAGTTAGTTATCCACCATAAACAAAAATTGCCCCTTGGGGCAATTTTTGTTGTTTATAAATTTACTAATTACTTTAATACCCCATCCCCATCTCCCCGCCATGGTTATGCGGTTCTTCTTTTTTTGGTATTTCAGTAATAGCCACGCCAATTGTCAGATAGTTGGCTGCTACCGACACCGCATTGGTAAAAGCAGTCTTGGTCACCTTTAGTGGGTCCACAATCCCCGCTTTCTTTAAATCCTCAATTTCATTTTTACTAGCGTTAAAACCAAGCCAGTTTTTATTGGATTTATCTTTTATCTCCCCTTTTTTATCTTTTAGATCTCCAATAATAGAAACTACCGTCTCACCACTATTTTCAATAATAGCCGAAAGCGGCGCTTGAGTTACCCGTCGTAATATTTCCCAAGCATGGAGCACTACATCATCGGTGGTCGACTTTTCCGCCATCGCTAAGCTAACATTAAACAAGGCAATACCGCCTCCGGGCACCACGCCTTGCTCCATCGCCGCCCGCGTGGCTGACACGGCGTCCTCCACCCTCTGTTTCAATTCTTTTTGAGCAGATTCGGTTGGAGCCCCAACTTTTATTACCGCTACCCCACCAGAGAGTTTACCCAAACGCTCAACTAACTTTTCTTTATCATATTTATATTCAGTTTTCTCAATCTGGGCCTTTAGTTGATTGACCCTATTTTCAATCTCATTTTTTTTGCCTTTACCCCCAACAATCACGGTTGCATCTTTAGAGGCAATAACCCGTCGGGCGCGACCAAGATGTGACAATTCTGCACTCTCTAGCTTAAGACCAAGAGACTCGGTAATCAGCGTCGCTCCGGTAACAATAGCAATGTCCTCCAACATCTCTTTGCGACGATCGCCAAACCCAGGGGCTTTAATAGCTAAACTATTAAAAATACCGCGGATTTTGTTTAGCACCAAAGTGGTAAGGGCCTCACCCTCAACATCTTCAGCAATGATAACCAAATCTTTTTTACCCCCTTGAGCCATTTTCTCAAGCAAAGGCAAAATCTCTTTAATAGAGCCGATCTTTTTATCGGTGACAAGAATAAATGGATCACTATATTCAGCTTCCATTTTATCAGGATTGGTGACCATATAAGGTGCAATATAGCCCTTATCAAACTGCAGACCTTCTACCACTTCTGAAGAATTAGAAATGGTATTGGAATCTTCAATAGTGATTACCCCTTCTTTACCGACAGTTTTGAAAACACCGGCAATCAACTCTCCAATCTCGGCATCCTTGGCCGACAAAGTGGCCACTTCTTTTATTTTGCCCGCATCTTTCACGGCTTCGGCCTGATCTTCTAGAGAAGAAATGATTTCTTCGCTACCTTTTTTTATCTCATCAGCCAAACTAATAAAATTGAAACAACGATCGGCAATCGCCTTTTCCCCTTCCTCAATCAGAGCTTGCGCTTAAATAATAGAGGTCGTAGTACCATCACCCACATTGTCATTGGTTTTGTCGGCCGCCTGCTTCAACAGATTAGCGCCAAGATTTTCAAACTTATCTTCCAATTCTATTTCTTTGGCTACCGTCACACCATCAAGAGTAACCTGTGGGGCACCATAGCTTTTTTCTATTACTACGGCTCGACCTCGCGGACCAAGGGTCATTTTTACCGCCTCAGAAAGCTGGTCTATGCCTCGCTTTAAAGCCTTCCGCGCTTCATCATTAAAATAGATTTTTTTGGCCATAACTATTCTTCAATAATTGCTAATATGTTGGACTCGCTGACGATTAAATATTCAGTGCCGTCTACCTTTATTTCATCAGGACCATATTTGGAAAATAGCACCCGCTGACCTTTTTTTACTCGCAAAGGAATAATCTTTCCATTTTCAT
>JAUPVZ010000018.1 GCA_030916795.1 Patescibacteria group bacterium | reverse complement strand
ATTTCCCTTATGAATTGTCTGGGGGCGAACGTCAACGAGTGGCGATTGCTAGAGCGATTGTCAATCAGCCTGATTTGTTGATAGCCGATGAGCCAACCGGCAATCTGGACCCATTATCGACCCATGAAATTATCGAAATTTTCAAGAAAATCAATGATATTGGTACGACGGTTATCTTGACCACCCACAATAAAGGGGTAATAGACAAATTGGGCAAAAGAGTTATTACTCTTGAGAAGGGTCGGGTGGTCCGCGACGACAAGGAGGGACGCTATGTTATTTAACAGGGTAAAATTCAATCAATTATGCTTACCAATCTAAAAAGAGTTATACGTTCGGGGTCACTAAACTTTTGGCGCAATGGGGCGGTTGCTCTGGCTTCGATTTTGGTTTTGACTGTTACCTTGTTGGTTATTGGATCTCTATATTTAGGCAATACTTTCCTACGCTCGACTCTAGAGGATATTAGAGACCGGGTCGATATCAGTGTGGCCTTTAAGACCGATGCCGAAGAAAGTGCCGTGTTATCTCTCAAAAAAGATTTGGAGCAATTACCAGAAGTTAAAACCGTGACCTACTCTTCGCGGGAGCAAGAATTGGCCGATTTTCGTAAACGTCACGAGGATAATGCTTTACTTATCCAGTCACTAGAAGAAGTGGGCAACCCGTTTGGGGCGCGCTTGTCTGTTTTGGCAATCGACCCCGCTCAGTATGATTCGATATCGCGATTTTTATCCAATTACAATGACAATGCCGGGGCCAGTGGTATTATTGACCAGATTAGTTTCAAAAAAGATATTATTGCCAAACTGTTGGCGATTATCTCTACTAGCCAAACTATCGGCCTAGCGGCCAGCGCTCTGTTGGTGTTGATGTCGATTTTAGTTACGGTTAATACTATATCGCTCACTATTTATATTGCTCGTGAGGAGATATCGGTTATGCGCCTAGTGGGGGCCGACAACTCCTATATCCGTGGACCATTTATTGTCGAAGGGGTCATCGCTGGGGGAATAGCTGCTTTTGTCTCTATTATCTTGCTCTATCCTAGTGTACTGTGGGTCCGCAGTATGACCGCGGGGGTCTATGGCGGTATTGACTTGGTATCGTTCTATATTTCCCACTTTGGAATTTTGTTCCTCATCTTGCTTTCCTCTGGTATCATATTGGGGACGGTTTCCAGTTTCTTGGCTATTGGCCGTTACCTGAAAGTTTAGCCGATATTTAAATAACCGATAATGAAGAAAAAAACGACAAAATACATATTTGTCGTGGGCGGAGTGATGTCTGGTGTAGGTAAAGGTATCACTTCGTCCTCGATTGGAGCGATTATGCAAGCCCGCGGTTTTGTGACCACTGCGATAAAGATTGACCCCTATATCAATGTCGATGCTGGTACGATGAACCCCACTGAACACGGTGAGGTTTTTGTTTTAAACGATGGTGATGAATGCGACCAAGATATGGGCAACTACGAACGGTTCTTGGGTATAGATTTGTCGCGGCTAAACTATATGACGACCGGTCGGGTGTACCAAGAAGTGATTCGACGAGAACGCAATCTTGAATACGGTGGTAAAAATGTGCAAGTGGTGCCTGATGTGCCGAAGGAGGTTATCTCGCGTATCGAAAAAGCCGCCAAGGTGGCCACTGCCGATGTGGTGGTCGTTGAGGTGGGTGGGACAGTGGGCGAATATGAAAACATCCTTTTTCTCGAAGCCGCTCGTATGATGAAGCTTAAATATCCAGATGACGTGGCGTTTGTGATGGTGTCCTATGTACCGATTCCCTCCAAGGTGGGTGAGATGAAGACCAAACCGACCCAGCATGCCTCGCGCACGCTAAACTCGGTGGGGGTGCAGGCGGATGTGATCATTGCTCGCAGTGAAGTGCCACTGGATAAAAAACGCAAAGACAAAATTGCTATTTTCTGTAATATCCGACCAGAGCATGTGATATCTGCCCCCGATGTCGATTCTATCTACGATGTGCCGGTCAATTTTGAACGCGACAAAATCGGCGAGATTTTAAGTGCTATTCTAAAACTACCCAATCATCGTACCACCAATCTTAAAAATTGGAAAAATTTGGCGCTCAAGGCGAAGACCGTCAAGAAACCGTTGAATATTGCGGTCGTGGGAAAATATTTTGATTCCGGTGATTTTGTTTTGTCCGATGTGTATATTTCTGTTTTGGAAGCAATTAAATTGTCTTCGTATCACAATGGGGTCAAGCCGGTGCTTACCTATATCAATTCCAAAAATATTGAAACTGGCAAAATGAAAGTGTCCGAGCTTGCCAAATATGACGGCGTGTTGGTCCCGGGTGGTTTCGGGACAGCGGGTATCGAGGGGATTATTAAAGCGATTCAATTTGCGCGCGAAAAGAAGATTCCTTATTTTGGTTTGTGTTACGGTATGCAACTAGCGGTTATCGAGTATGCCCGGCATGTGGCAGGTGTAGCTGGGGCCACCTCGCGGGAGATAAACCCTGAGGCCAAAGATTTGGTTATTGATATTATGCAAGATCAGAAAAAGCTTTTGGAAACCAAAAATTATGGGGGGACAATGCGTTTGGGGGCATACCCCGCTTATCTTAAAAAGGGGACCATTGCCCGTGGCGCCTACAAGGCCGAGATGATATCGGAGCGTCACCGCCACCGCTATGAAGTAAACAATGCTTATGTCGAACGATTAGAAAAAGCGGGGCTTGTTTTCTCGGGCACTTCGCCTAGCGGCGATTTAATGGAGATTGCCGAACTACCAAAAGATAAACATCCATTTTTTCTTGGTACCCAATTCCACCCCGAGTTCAAGGCCAAACCATTTGCCCCACACCCCTTGTTTACCGAATTTGTGAAAGCGGCAAAAGCTAAAGGGGCGAAAAAATAAAAAGTTGACATATTTTCTACTTAGTATTAGGGTTGGGATAGACACAGGTGATTGGGAGCGCTAGATCGTCCGTAGACAATCGGACTTTTAGCAACCTCGGTTTGCCCTTGAGGTAAATGAGGTCATGTGTGATATTAGAGCCAGGGTAGGGGCAACCTATCTCTGGAGCTCCATCTAATGTCTGCAGCGGGATTGCTGGTCACGGTTTACTTCGTGACTGGTCCGCAAGAGAGAGGCCGCGCTGTACTCCACAGCCGGCCTTTTTTTCTATAATAAAATAACCATTGACAATTTTACAAACAATAGTACTCTTTTGGCAGACTGAAATCGGGCATCCGGACTGTCTTCAAACTTGATGTTTAGTCCGGAGGGTCTAAAATTAGGCCGATGTCGTGTTTCCTGCTTGCCTGTGCGGGAGACTGCAACACTATCTCGGGGCTTCGGCCTTGAGAAGGTGTGGAGTGGGGGGTTCTGCGACTTCGTTGCGGAACCCTCTTTTTTGTAGCCAAAACCCTTATTTTTTGTTAAAACTATAAGGTCTTTACGATATTGCCAGATCGTCTAATGGTAGGACTTCGCCCTCTGGAGGCGAGTATCTTGGTTCGAATCCAAGTCTGGCAGCAAGGAGTTTTTGGTAAAAAACGACGGGACAGCCAGACTTGGATTCGAACTCGAAAGGGGTCGGGAAAACTCTAGTTCTCCCGTGGAGGGAGGATTGGGAAAACCGAGCCCGCCCGCAACGCCTGAGCTTGCGATGGCGGACGTGGGTTTCCCAGAGGTGAGATTCCAAGTCCCACAGCTTTGCACCGAAAAATCAGAAAAGTGTTAAAATATACACAATGACCGAAAATACTAAAAATCCCCGAGTGGGTGTGGGGGTGTTTATCTTTAAAGATGGTAAGTTTTTGATGGGCAAGCGTTTAGGTTCGCATGGGGAGGGGAGCTGGTCAGTGCCGGGTGGCCATCTAGAATTTGGTGAATCTTTTGCGGACACAGCCAGACGAGAAGTATTAGAAGAAACTTCTCTACAAATCAAGAATATCCGCTTTGGCGCTGTTACCAATGATTATTTTGAACAAGAGGACAAACACTATGTGACTATTTGGATGCTGTCAGACTATGACGGTGGGCAAGCGACTATTGTGGAACCAGAAAAATATGTTGATCAGAATTGGTTTGATTTTGACAATCTGCCTGCCCCTTTATTTTTGCCATGGCAGCAACTGTTAAAATCGGAATTTATAGAGGGGATAAGGAAATCCAAATAATTTTTTATTGACACAGCTATGTTTGACAGATAGTCTGTTTATAAAATCTATGAAAAAAATTGTAACTGTCGGTGGCGGTGGGGGGCATTCACAAGTACTCAAGGCTCTTAAAAATATATCAGATATTGAGGTGACCGCTATTTGCCCGGGTACTGATTCTGGTGGCTCGACCGGTGTCTTGCAAAAGGAATATGATGGCCAAGGTTATACTGGCGATCTGACAAAGTGTGTGGTCGCCCTTTGTCCAAATATCCATTTGGCCAAGGCTTTATCATTTCGCTACGAAAATGGGCCACTCCATGAGCATTCAGTAAAAAATATTTTATTTCATGCGCTAGAAAAAGTTGGCAGACCAAATGAGGGTCTAGAGGCTATGTGGAAAATTTGCGAATTAGGGCCACATCGAGTTCTGCCAGTTAGTAATGAAAAGGCCGAATTGTGTGCCGCGCTTAGTATTGGTAATACTATTTTTGGTGAGACCAATATAGATACTATTGCCAAAAATCCACTTTGGAACCCTGATGTCCATTCTATTTCTGATATTTATTTAAAACCAGAAATTGTAGCTTCTTCTCTGGCGATAGATGCAATTGACGGAGCCGATTATATTATAGTTTGTCCTGGTGAT
>JAUPVZ010000017.1 GCA_030916795.1 Patescibacteria group bacterium | reverse complement strand
ACGCCCCACCAAACAACAGCCCCACCGCTGGGCCAGCGACCGAACCGGCTAGGGCCGTCGAATCAAAAGAAGTTTGATAACCGATAATCAATATGCCAACAAACAAGAAAAACCATCGGGCGAAGATAAAACGCCGAGACGCGATAGCTTTCAGACTATCAACTTCGGTTAACATTAATTAAATTATATAGGGTATTTTTTCTCTTGTCGCGACAATAATCCCCGACCAAGGCGACGGCGGTGGAAAGCAATAGCAAAACGGTGGGCCTCGGCATTGGCAAGCAATATTTCTGTCTCATAATCGCGCGCAGAAATATTGTCACCAATGATTTCTTTTGGTCGATGGTGCTCATCTTTAGTCACGGCGACGACGGGTATCTGGACACCAGCCATCACTAAAACTTTTTAAGCAATATTAAGCTGGGCCCTGCCCCCGTCAATAACAAAAAGAGCTGGAAATGGCCATTCTGTATGGCCTAATCGCCGGTTTAATATTTCTGCCAAGTTTAGGGTGTCGTTTACTGTGCCAATACCCTTACCTTTTATTAGAAATTTTCGATAGGCCCCTTTTTCTGGCGTACCACCTAAAATAACCGTCATCACCCCAATCGTCTCTTTACCCCCCAAGTGAGCAATGTCATAGCCTTCAATCCGCACTCCGCGGGTATGCCTAGTTTCTTTTATCATGGCCACATCATTGATATGTTGCAGAGCAAAAATTTGATTGCGAAGTTTGGCTGCTTGTTCAAAATTTTTCTTTTTGGCTTCAATCGCCATTTCTTTATTGAGAGTCTCCAACAACACGCTGGTTTTACCCTGAAAAAATAGCACCAGGTGGCGAATATTTTTTAAATAATCGCGATGGGTAATAGTGCCGGCACACACCCCTGGACACAGACCAAGTTGGGCATTGAAACAAGGTTTGCCGACTTCAGGCTCACATTTGTCGCGCCAGGGAATAATTTTGCGGATTATTTTCAGGGCCTCTTTCAGCTCGCTCGCATTAGGAAATGGACCAAAATTATATTTTATTTTCTCGGGCTCCATTTCGGTCGCCAAGTCTTTTTCGCGGACCGAGAGGACCCGAGGCCATTTTTCTTTAGTTACTACTACATACCAATAACTCTTATCGTCTTTTTGGAGAGTATTATATTTTGGCTTGAGGTTACGAATAAGCGCCGCTTCCAAAATAAGGGCCTCCAACACCGAATTGGTAGTTTTAAATTCTAACCCGTCACATTCGGCCACCATTTTGACAACCACTTCCCCTCTCGTGGCCACCAAATCCCGCGCAAAATAGCTCCGCACGCGGTCGCGGAGCGAAGTAGCCTTACCAATATACAGGGTTTTCTTGCCTTGCTCTTGCCCGTACTCATTTTTGAGTTTTAGGGTGAAAAAATACACCCCCGGCTCGTCGGGCAGGTCGAATTGTTTTAAATCTTGCATTTTCATGTTCTATTTTGTATATAATAGGCTAGGAAAAACGAAAAAACAAAGGAGGTGTCAGATGGTGATTTTTGTTGTGTTCTACTTCACCTTCGGAATCGTCCCATTTGTATTGGGATTATTTGTGGGGAAGACAATGATCCGAGTGAGCCGAGAAGGGGTCCGGAAAAACTCCATAAGGATTGTTCACGTTGTTTTTCTGACGTATCTCTTTTCTGACTTCTTTCTCACCTACTACAGGAGCTGGGACGGTGAGATGTCCAGAGCTTTAATATGGCTCTTTCTGGTCGCTCCACTTTTGTGCTTTGGACTAGGGATTGTGCACGAAATCCTAATCAAGCCTATTTTGAAGCCTAAACTGCTCAAAAAATTGAAAGAAATTGAGGCCAGATACAGAACCCCTTGACAAGATTCTTGGGTTTTGTAATATAGAGAAGTTCGAGCTTTGGGAGGTGCAAACAACTAGCAATTGTGGCTGTGAGGGCTGGTACCAAACTTTAGTCAGTTTAAGCCCAAGGATGTGTCCCTACATCGACACGACCAATCGTCTTAGAATGACGCCACTGCTTTTTTACCCAGCCCTCCCCCGTTCGAACACAACCCCCTTTGCGGCAACCAGCTGCGAAGGGGGTCTTTTTTTACTTATTTCCAGACCCTTGACAAAAATTGCGCAGGGTGTATAATAGTAGTCAGAACAGTGCAGGTGGATTACTTGCATGACCAAATGAACCCGGGGCATAACGGTTCTTAAAACCCCGGCAGGCCTGCGCATCGGGCGGCAAAAGGCTTGATTGTTCGTCCGAACACCCCCGTCTTCCTTCGAGCGGGTAAGTGTGGAAAGAAGGTTGGTGGTCCTCTATGGGGCTACTGGGACAAATCCTCTGTGTGGAAGCGTGAGGATTTGGAAAGGCGTACTTCCACTAGATCGTGCGGATGCACGGTTAGTCAACGCCTTATTAAGCTTAAAAGTCCTGGGTCGTCGCCACGTGCGAGACCCAGGCATTTTTATTTATTTTTCCGCTTCCGCAAAAGCTTGCGCAAATATTTTCCGGTGTGGGTATCGGTATTAGCAATCTCTTCTGGTGTACCCTTGGCGACAATCTGCCCCCCACCGTCGCCACCTTCTGGGCCCATATCGATAACATAATCGGCATTTTTGACTACATCTAAGTTGTGCTCGATTACCACCACCGTATTGCCTCGCTCGACCAACTTGTGCAAAATCTCGACCAAGTTTTTAACATCTTCATAATGTAAACCGACTGTTGGCTCGTCTAAAATATAAATTGATTTGTGAATAAATGGCCGATACAACTCTGACGATATTTTTACCCGCTGAGCCTCACCGCCAGAAAGGGTAGTGGCCGACTGCCCAAGTTTCAAATATCCTAGACCAACTTCGTTTAAGGTTTTAAGGCGATCAGAAATAGCCGGCAAGTCTTGGAAAAATTCCAAAGCTTCTTCGATCGTCATTTGCAAAACATCAGTAATGCTTTTGCCTTTGTACTTGGCCTCTAGTGTTTCCTTTTCATAACGCGTCCCACCGCAAACATCGCAAGTCACATACACTGTCGGCAAAAAGTGCATTTCGACCGCAATCAAGCCATTGCCTTGGCAGGCTTCACACCGCCCACCTTTAACATTGAAAGAAAAGCGCCCCGGCTTCCAGCCCCGCAAGCGGGCATAGTCGGTGGATGCAAACACATCGCGAATCCAAGTAAACGCTCCAGTGTAGGTGGCGGGGTTAGACCGCGGAGTGCGCCCGATTGGTGACTGGTCGATCAGGATTTCTCGTCCAATATACTCGGTACCAGCAAACTCACTACAGTTGTGCACTTCGTTGGAGCGATACTTTCGTTCAAAACGCGCCTGCAGGTTTTTATGCAAAATCTCGTACACAAACGAGGACTTACCCGAACCAGAGACGCCAGTAATAGCGACTAGTTTGCCGAGTGGAATATCAACATTGAGATTTTTAATATTAAAAATATTGCCGTTTCGGATACGGATCACGCCTTTTTGCGCCGTGCGCCTAGTGTCCGGTATCGCCACTTCTTTTTCACCGCGCAAATAGTCGACTGTCAGTGAACCAAAATCATTTTTCTTGGCCGTTAAAAGTTTTTCCGTCTCATCGGCCACCACTATTTGCCCACCATGCACACCAGCACCTGGGCCAATGTCCACCAAATAATCAGAAGCATAGATAGTGTCTTCGTCGTGCTCGACGACAATAATAGTGTTACCAAGGTCACGCAAGTTGAGCAAGGTTTTTATCAGCCGGTCATTGTCACGGCTATGCAGGCCAATGGTCGGTTCGTCTAACACATATAAAGTACCCACCAGACGTGAACCCAGTTGGGAGGCCAAGCGAATACGCTGAGCCTCGCCCCCAGAAAGCGTGTTGGCCCGCCGATCGAGTGAAATATAGTCTAGACCGACATCAAGAAGAAATTTAATCCGAGCTTCGATTTCGCGTAACACCATTTCGGCAATCTTTTGCTCATTGGCAGTCAGACTTAAATCGGCGACAAAGTCGTGGGTATCGCGGATCGACATCGCCGTAAACTGCACAATGTTTTTAGACAAGCCATTTTTAGTGGTCAGTAAAACATGCAGGGCCTCTTGGCGCAGACGCGCACCGGCGCAGACCGGACAAGGCTTTTCACTATATAAATGTTTGGTGCCTAGGCCGTGGCACTCGGGGCAGGCGCCATAGGGCGAGTTGAAAGAAAAAAGCCGGGGTTCCACTTCGGGAAAAGAAAAACCATCGCGCGGACAAGCAAATTTGGCGGACAAAATATTTTGCTCCACCGCGGTTTTTAAAACCCCTTTTTTGGTTTTGGGTGAGGCAATCACTATCCGCACTAGCCCATCAGCCTCTTTTAGGGCCCGCTCTATCGCCTCGGTCAGTCGGCCATAGGCATTGTCATACACCGCTTCATCGACCTTACCTTTTAGGTTTTTGGTTTTGGGAACAGGTTTAAAATCAATCAAATCTATTTCGTCGGTCAATACATCAATATCGTGTTTTTTCATCCGCCCCAGCTCGATGCGTTCACGCAGGTTGTAGCGGCTACCGTCGATCAAGACTTCGCTATAGCCTTTATCAATCAGGTCGTACAACATTTGGTAATACTCGCCCTTTCTCCCCCTCACAAGGGGAGAATATATTTGTAAACTTAAATTAGCCTGCCCGCCCAGTTCTTCTTCTGAACGGCGGGACTTTTTTAAAATAGTTTTTACTTTATCAAGCGCTAGCTGAACTATTTCATCATGAGTTAGTTTTTCGATTGGTAAACCACAGACCAAGCAGTGGGGCTTACCGACGCGGGCGTACAGCACGCGTAAATAGTCGTAAATTTCGGTAATGGTCGCCACCGTTGACCGTGGGTTTTGCGAGCGCGACTTTTGGTCGATAGAGATAGCCGGCGACAGGCCGGTAATCTCGTCCACATCGGGCTTTTGCATTTGGCGGAGGAACTGGCGGGCATAGGAAGACAGCGACTCCACATACCGGCGCTGACCCTCGGCAAAAATTGTATCAAAAGCAAGCGAAGACTTGCCCGAGCCCGAGAGACCAGTAAAAACCACCATCTTGTCACGGGGTATTTCGAGGTCAATATTTTTAAGGTTATGCGTTCGCGCCCCCTTTATTTTTATTTTTTTCTGTTCTGACATACATCAAAATCCCCTGCCTTCGGCCTTATGGGGTATATAGGAGTATACCACACTTATCGGACTTTGGAAAAAAGAAAAAGCGCCCTGGTTTCAGAACCAGGAGCGCAGAAGCAAAACCCCCATCTACTTAATCGCCCGCCATACCTCAAAAGCCAAATGAGACGGCACCGGTATTCCGTACGGATTAAAAATAAGACGCTTTT
>JAUPVZ010000016.1 GCA_030916795.1 Patescibacteria group bacterium | reverse complement strand
TTATGGCGGACATAAACTCGGTCAATTTCGATTCATCCGCCTGGCCACCAGCTGGGGCAGAAAATATAGTCAAATTTATTTTTTGCCAAGTTTTTTGGGCACTTGCTAGAGTCTCAAAGGTAAAATTGAGCGGGCTACGATAATGAGCAGTTAACAAAAGATAGCGGTAAGCAAGCGGGGAGTACCCCTCTGCCACAAGGTCTGCCAAAGTATAAAAATTATTTTCTGATTTTGCCATTTTCTTGCCATCAACGGTGATAAAAGCATTGTGGAGCCAGTAATTGACAAAAGTTTGGCCGGTAGCACATTCCGATTGGGCTCGTTCATTGGTATGGTGAACAGGAATATGGTCTTCACCACCAGTGTGAACATCAAAATGCTCGCCGAGATATTTGATACTCATTGCCGAACACTCAATATGCCAGCCGGGGAAACCGACACCCCACGGAGAATCCCATTGTTGGAGCCTATCTTCATCTGATTTGCTAAATTTCCACAGGGCAAAATCTGCGGGATGTTTTTTTTGGGAGTTTACCTCGATTCTGGCCCCCGTGGTTTGGCCGGCCAAATTAAGATTTCCTAATTCAGAATATTTTTGGTATCGGCTAGTGTCAAAATAAACGCCGTCGTCTAAGATATAGGTAAAATCTTTTTCTTCTAGCAACTTGATTAATTCAATTTGTTCAGCAACGTGCTGGCTAGCGCGGGGAAAAATAGTTTCGGTGGCCTTGATATTTAAGCTGGCCAAATCACTAAAAAAAGCCGATTCATATTGGCTAATAATCTCGGCAACCGTTTGGTTGCTGGCGCGAGCGGCCTGCTCGACCTTATCTTCACCACTTTCGGCATCACCAACAAGGTGTCCAACATCGGTGATATTGATAATTTGTTTAACTTGGTATCCGTTTTGTTCTAGGGTTCGTCTCGTAATATCTGACAGAAGATACGAACGCATATTGCCAATATGGGCGTAGTTGTACACCGTTGGACCACAAGAATACAACCCGACCTGGAGAGGGTCTAAGGGAGTAAATTTTTCTTTAGTCCTAGTGAGAGTGTTGTAAAGAAATAGAGGGGAGTAGCTCATGGATTTTATAGCCAGCGCTTGTACCGGAAGAAGATAAACATCGAGGTCACGGCACCCAGCATTATGGCAATGATAATCCAAAAGTCAAAAGGCATACCCAAAATTGGATTATGGATAGTATTCATGCCGAAAGTCGAAGTAAAGACGGTCAGAGGGAAGGTAATAAACGCCATGATGGTCAGAATTTTCATTATCTCGTTGGTTTTGATCGAGAGGAGGGAGTCGTTAGTGGTGCGCAAATCGTCGAACATTTCTTTTAGATTTTCGAGGGTTGAATAGATCCGGTGGTAGGTGGCCATAATTTTGCGAGAAAAATGGCGATATTCATTGCCAAACATAATTTCAGACGCATTATCAAATGTGGACAAAATATCCGCATGATTTTTAAGAGACCAAGTATAGTCCAAAAGCTCATGATTTATCTTTGACAACACCACTACCATTTCTTTTTCCTTACCACTAAATATTTCTTGCTCAGCTTTGCGCAACTCGTTGCCGATCATGGTCAGACCGTCATCAAGAGATTTATATAAGGATAAAATAATATGTGAAAACAAAATGCCCGCCTGATTTTTCTTTTTAGCGTCTTCGCTAATCAAGTTGGCCTCGAAAATCTGGCCAAACTCGTCTAGGGCTTGGATTGGTTCATAATGGATAGTAATAAGGAAATCTTTGCCAATAATAAAATCAACTTCTTGGGTATTGCTACTTTTTTCTTGGCCTAGACAGAAATTGCAACAAGGAAAATGGAGAACTAAATAAATATAAGCATCATATAGGTCACAATGGGCCCGAGCTGAAGGGGTGGATAATTCGTTTTCGACCAAAGAATGCAGGTTGTACTGCTTGGACAGGGTCGAGAGCTCCTCCTTGGATGGACTGATAACATCAACCCAAGTAGTATCTCGATGTTTAAATTGGCGTATCATATCCCTAGATTATAGCTTGCGTTTATTTTGACTACAAGAAGTCGTAGGTATAAATTATTATTTTGTGCTAAAATTAGGTTAATAATTATTTTGCTTGATGAATCGATTTTCCAGCACTCTTATCGCGGTGGTGGTAGCCCTCATAGCCCTTGGAGGTGCTTTTTTTGGTGGGGTTTATATTGGCTATAGTTCTCGGCCGGCCGTTCTGGCTGTCGATGATGTTGTTAATAAAGAATTCTCTAAACCAGAGGATGTGGACTTTGCCCCATTTTGGCAAGCGTGGCAAATTTTAAACGAAAAGTATGTTAATGGTAATTCGACCTCGACGGCTGATGTCAAAAATCAGGACAAGGTTTGGGGGGCGATCGCTGGTATGACAGCGGCTCTAGGTGACCCGTACACTGTTTTTTTGCCCCCAGCGGAGAAGAAACAATTTGAAGATGATATTGCCGGTAATTTTAGTGGCGTGGGGATGGAGATTGGAGTAAAAGATGGTGTTTTGACGGTGGTGGCCCCGCTGGTCAACAGCCCCGCCAAGCGAGCGGGCATAAAAGCTGGTGATAAAATTTTGGAAATAGATGGTTTGGTAACTGGTGAAATGAGTGTGGATGGAGCGATTAGTAAAATTCGGGGACCAGAGGGCAGTGTGGTGCGACTAACTATTGTGACACCAGCTCGAGAAGGGGAGGAAGATGCGGGACCACGAGAGGTTGCTATTAAAAGGGAGATTATCGAGATTCCCACGATTGAAACGGAATTGCTTGGCAATAATATTTTTATTATTCGTTTGTACAATTTTAGCGCCAATTCACCAGAGCTATTTGGTAAAGCCCTAAAAGAATTTTCTAATGCCAAGACCAACCGTCTTATTCTTGATCTGCGGGGCAACCCTGGGGGGTATCTAGAGGCGGCGGTGGATATGGCGAGCTGGTTTTTGCCCAAGGGTAAGGTAATAGTCTGGGAGCACAAAGGAGAAAATGATGAGGATGTGGCCTATCGCAGTCGGGGCTATAATATTTTTAACGATAATTTAAAAATGGTGGTGTTGGTAGACAGGGGGTCGGCCTCGGCGTCAGAAATTTTGGCAGGAGCTTTGGCCGAATATGATGTGGCCACCCTTGTGGGCGAAACAACCTTTGGTAAGGGTTCAGTGCAAGAGTTGGTGCCAGTGACATCTGATACCTCACTCAAGGTAACAATTGCTAGATGGCTAACTCCCAAAGGAGTGTCAATATCTAAAGCGGGTCTAAAACCGACTGTGCCTATAGAGCTGGATATTGAGGCGTTCAAAAAGGGAAAAGACAACCAATTAGAAAAAGCTATTGAAATATTAAAGAAATAAAGCTTATTGTTTGCTGGTTTCTGAATATCGGTTTAAGATGTAAATAGAAGGATTGGAACTGGGGTTGGCTTGGTTCCAAAACGCGGAAAAGGAGAGAGGTATGCCCGAAGATGGCAGACCCTCGCTTACCGAGGTGGTAACAGCTGTGTTGGTATGTGATGAGCATGTCTTCGTAAAGGAGTGCGAGCTCCGGTTGCGCCCGCCCCAATATATGGGGTATGACGTAGGGGTTATCTACCCTTATGTGTCAAAGGGCACACCCTTGGCGGTACTGCTTTGTGAAGGTATTGCTGTCTCTGGGGTATTGGCGGACGAGATTATACCATCAGCCGAGGGTATAGTGACTGTTCGTCTCAATATTTCAATGCATCACATGAAGGTCGTCGTTTTCCAGTACGCCACTCCACAAAACGGATGGGTGGTGCTGGAGATCGAAGAAACAGCTGTTGCCTAGGTTTTATTGCGCCGCCTGAGCTTATTTGCTACAGGCGGCGTCGCTTTTTGTTGCTCTGGACAAATCGCCTTAAAAAAGTTACAATTCACCAATAATTTAAATATAAATTTATCTAAATATGAAAGTATTACTGATGCAGGACGTGGCCAAAGTAGGCAAAAAATATGAGGTAAAAGAAGTGGCTAGTGGTTTTGCGCGCAATTTTCTTATCCCATCCGGTAAAGCGGTTAACCCAGAGACATTTTCTGGAGAAAAGCTAAAAGCGCTTCAAGATAAACATCTTCACGCGGCCGACAATCGTCTAGCCGAGCTAAAAGCTGCTTTTGCCGGTATTGCCGAGCCAAAGGTTACCATAGACGCCAAAGCCAATGATGAAGGACATCTATTTGCGGGCATAGGCAAAGAGGCGATTGTGGAAGCTATCAAAGATCAACTTAAAATAACCGTAGATCAAACCGAAGTTCATCTCGGCCACCCCCTAAAATCAACTGGTAGTCACGAAGTCGAAATTGGCACAGGAAACAAGATTGAAGTAATAATCGAAGGTTAAAATAAAAGACGGGATATCCCGTCTTTTATTTTATATATTATCTTGTACACTAATAAGAATATTATCTAATACGATAAACTATGCCCTCAAAATTTGAGACAATGCCACCAGCTTTACCAGTAGAAAATACCAACGAAAATAAACCTGCGGAAGCCCAAGCGCCTATTCAGACAGAAGTGGAGTCGGGGCTAGATGCTAAAGGTGAGCCCATAGAAGACAAATCATTAGCCGAGATAATCGCCACCTCTGAACCAACTGTTGCCGCGGCTATTTCTGATACCAAAAAATATTTGGATGAATATATGAGAGAGATTCAGATCGGTGTTCTAAATGGCGGTAATGATAATTATCGTAATAATTTAGGGAAAAAGTTAGAGTCTATTGCCGATGAAAAAACTAGAGGAGAGGTTAAAGAATTATTGAAAAAAGAAATGGCAGATGCTTTTGAGGAAAACCGCAAAGAATATGTGTCGGGGGCCGTGGCGGAGGCCAGAACCTTTGAGACTCTTTATAAGGTTGTAAAACAATTTAAGCAAGTCAATCTTACAGAAGAGTATGGCGAATATTTGTCGCCACTAGAGACAATAGCGGAGATTGAAAAGGCCAGATTGAGACTGACCCAGTTACTAAGTGATAAGTCTTGGGTGCAGATGGTGCCTGAGGCGCAACAAATGGAACTAGACCGGCTTTTGGCTGGGGTGCCAATAGATTCGGGTATTAGGGGTAAGGTGAAGATTTTGTTAAATAAGGAGATTGACGAGGCGCGATCAGTTTCCAACTCAGGATCATCGGCCGATAGTACAGAGGACCGGCCAGCTGGTGGATGGCTAAAGAAAACTTGGGGCAAGCTAAAATTCTGGAAGAAATAAATTTACTAGATAAACAAAAACCCCGCGCCTACGGCGCGGGGTTTTTGGTTGAGTCTATTTAGAGATTACACTTACCACTTTGTGAACCTTGGATTTGCCATTGAAACCAAGTTTGCGTTTCTGGCTAAATTTTACTTGCCCTGGGGCAACAGCAAACAGGGTATGGTCCTTGCCAATTTTAACATTAGCCCCAGGGATGACCTTGGTGCCACGCTGGCGGACAATAATAGACCCTGCTTTGGCGTCTTCGCCATCGTAGAGCTTGGTGCCTAAATATTTAGGATTTGAGTCGCGGAGGTTTTTAGCGGTACCGCCCGCTTTTCTATGTGCCATGGATTATTCTATACTATATAAATAACCATATGAGTATAAGAGAAATCTCTCAAAAAATCAAGGGTAATTTGGGTAGGGCAGGGGACAGGGTATTTAGTCTGACTGATTGGGTCAAAAAAAATGAGCAAGACCTCTGGTTGGCTCTAGTTCTAGTCTTGGTTGCCGGAGTCTTTTTTGGCTTGGGCCGTCTGACCCAAATATCACTAAATCATGAGCCAATAAAGATCACTCAACCTGCCCAAGTAGGGGAGGCGCTTAAGTTTGATACCGCCAAGGCCCTGACTAGCCCTAAATCGACAGCCACAGAAGCTGGTGGTAGCCAAGTATCGTCTCAGGGTAAATATGTCGCTTCCAAATCTGGCACAAAATATCATTTACCTAGTTGTAGTGGCGCTAAGAGAATAAAAGAAGAAAATAAAATTTGGTTCCAAACAGCCGATGAAGCTCGGTCGGCTGGCTACACCCCTGCCGCCAATTGTCCTGGCTTATAAACAAAAAAGACACCTACCCGCAACGGTCTCTTTTGCAACAGGCATTAGATTTCCGTCGCTATCTGCACCGGCAAAAGGGCTGAAGTTTTGTCTTTTAAAGTAGGTGGTCAAAAATATAGTAGCATAAAAAAGCCCCACGGTGCGCGTGTGGGGCAGAAAAAGACAAGGCAGAAATCGTCCCTCGGCCCTACTTCGAGCCGGACACAATTTCAGGGTTCGGGTGGCGCTTATTGCAGCGCAACATCCTACGCCTCATAGTCATCTTGACATTGGTCGGCGGGGGGAATTTCCCTCCGCAGGAATCGTTTTTCTCAAAAAACCTGCCGACCGAACTTTTGATCATAACCTGTTCTCCTTGTTCCTCCCGCTGGGGGAGGAGATTTAGGTTTTTAGATCTGCGCACCAACTTTCTATTCTCCATATATTCTAGAAAAAGGCAAGGGGATTAATGTTTATTAAAACTAACCGTCAAATTGAATTTAATATTAACCACTCCCCTGGCGGACCTCCGGGGGAGTGGGGGCAGAAGTTTTTTATAATATTTCATATTGATTATTCAAAAGAAAATAAAAGGTTTGAGCCAGCCGGGGGAGAAGGGAAGAGAGGAGTGAATAAATATAAAAAAGGATAATAAAAAAGATATATAAGGACCGCTGGGGTTTTACTAATATAGTGTCGCACAACATAGATTTTGCGACACTACCCCTATAATATAAATCAATCAACAATAGATAATACTTACCCTTATCCTTAACCAATAACTAGGCCTCTAAAACGCTCTTAGACGAACGCAGGTGGGTCCGTTGGTATATTGGGCCCTCTCCTTTTCACACCCAGATCCTAGAAATATGTTTTGAGTTGGTTTTGAATATTTAGACTCCTGCTCCCCTGTTTATTATATAAATTAGGGGAGTCGTAAAAATAAAAATAAAAAAAACCGGCTTGATGCCGGTGGGGCTATGGTCAGCGTGCCCTTGTTGGTGCAGTTTAGCGACTCCTCTGATCTCAATCAAAATCAGGTTCATAGTCTCCTGCTTCGCAATTACCAACAAGGGCAACACTGGATTAGCTTTTGTATGATAGCTAAAAAAAGCCAATTTGCAAGCTTGGCCAGTTTTACTTTTCTATTTTTTGGGCTACTAGTTTACTTTTGGCTTTTTGCCATAGAAGCCAGGCCAGCCATAACATAATCGCCGG
>JAUPVZ010000015.1 GCA_030916795.1 Patescibacteria group bacterium | reverse complement strand
TGGGGGTGGGGGAGGGAAAAGCGCAAAAACCGACCCTGGGGGTCGGCTTTTGACAATCTATACGAGACGTAAGGGCAATTTTAGAACTAAAAAATACGCCTTACGCGCGTAATTTGCACACCAATGACCATTCTCTAGAAAAATTTAAAAACGCTCAAATGGCGTTTCTTTATCATTTTTCCTAGATTTTCTACTTATTATTATAACAGAAAAACATGGTTTATAAAAACAGACTGTGGATATTATTTAGCCCCGAACTAGCTTTAAGCCACCGAGAAACTGGTCTAGCTCGGCGCCGGTCAATTCTCGAAAATCACCCGCTTTTAGGTCCCCTAGTTTGATGTTTTCAATCCGGGTCCGGATAAGATCTTTGGTTTCTAGATTGAGAGCCGAGCACATCCGGCGGACTTGGTGTTTTTTGCCCTCGGTCAGAATAATAGTAAATTCTTTATCGCCAGTTTTTTGGACCTTGGATTTTTTGGTGTGATAATTTTCAATCTTGATTCCTTTGGATAATCTTTCGGCCTGCTCGGTGGTGACGGTTTTGTCAGTGGTTACAATATATTCTTTTTCATGACCCTCTTCGGGGGAAAGTAGGGCTCCGGCTAGGCGCCCATCATTGGAAAGAATAATAAGCCCGCGCGAATCTTTGTCGAGGCGGCCAATAGGGAAGGCTTTGACCGGTAGTCGGAGGACATCAGAAATAGCTTTTTCTTTTGGGTCAGAAGCATGAGTCGCAATGCCCGCTGGCTTATGATAGGCAAAGTAGCGATAGTTGGGCTTTTGGGTATTGTTGCGGACTTCAACCTTGTCCTCGGCTTGGACTATGTCGCCAAGAAGCGCTTTGCGACCATTTAAAATAACCAACCCGCTGGAGATGAGCTCGTCGGCCGCTCGGCGGGTGACAGGGAAGTGGGTAGCGAGATATTTATTGATTCGGACCGGAAATTCAGCATTGACACTCGCCTTCTCTCTTTTTTGTTTTGGTGATTGACGCATCACCGCTAGTTTAGCAGATTAAGGTAGGAGAGGGAAATGGTATTTTATGTCCACACAAAATAGTCGCAACAGTGAGTTTCTTCTGTTAAAATTTAAATAAATATTCATATGTTAAAAAACTTTTTTGTTGCCAGTTTTTTGGAACAGCAAAAAACTCTAACCCAACTTTTGCACGAAAGTCATGCCAAGGCCGATTTTTATTTCTTATTGGCCCTTGCTAGTTTTATTACTACACTTGGCCTTATTACCGATGATGCGGGTGTTACCGTAGGGGGCATATTTATTGCTCCACTTTTGTTTCCCCTTCTTAGTTTGGCGATGGGAATAGTGACCACTAGTGCTCTGGCTATTGGGCGGGCATCAAAGATAATTTTAAAATCCGGAACAGTAATTTTTGTCGTGTCACTTATTACCGCTTTTATGTTTTCGAACAATGTGGTGGGTAGTGAGATCTTGTTGCGCATACGGCCAGATTTGATTATGTTTTTGATCGCTTTTGCTTCGGGGGTAGCGGTGGCTTACTCGTGGGTCAAGCAAGATTTGTCGGCGACTTTGCCGGGAGTGGCGGTGTCGGTGTCACTTTTACCACCACTTTCTGCGGCGGCCATTGGAGTGGTGATGCTAAATAGGGTAATAATTTCTGGCGGTCTAACGATGTTTGTAATCAACCTATTTGCGACTATTATTGGGGCTATAATTGTTTTCTCTTTGTACGGCTTCTCACGATTACAAAGAGAAGAAGAAGAAAAAATTGCCGAGGAAAAATACGAAGAAAAAATACAGCATCAAGCGATTGTACAAGCAGGCCGGGTGGATAGCGAAAAGATAGCCAAAAATATTGGGGCGGTTTAGATCAGCTAGGTCAAATTGATTGAAGTTTTTACTGAAAAGAGTAAGATAAAAAAAGAAGGAGGAAACAGCCATGTGTCTTAAGACCCTAATTAGTTTTTGGGTACTTTTGTTGGAGGTGGTGGTGATCATTGCGGTGGCCCCTTTCCTGGGCATTGTTTTTTGGGATTTTGATTTTAAACTAGATTCACCTGAGAGGTGAAAGGAGAAAAATATGAAGTTTATGAAGCTGGTGGCGGTGCAAATCGGTCTTGCCCTTGAGGCAATTTTTGATGTATTGATAGTTGGGAAGAAAAGGGGATTCTGAATCCCCTTTACCAAAATCCCCCGGGCGCGCAAGCGCGCCCGGGGGATTACTTTGTAAACAATAAACTAGGCCAGGGCTTCTTCTACTGCTTTTTTGATTTCCCCGCCATCAGCCCGCCCACCGGTAGCCTTAACAACAGCTCCAATGATTTGCCCCATCTTGGTTTTGTCAGCGCCCAGTTCAGCAATTTTTTCGGCTACAATCTTTTTGATTTCCTCGGTCGACATTTGTTCCGGGAGATACCCTTGGATAATCGCTAGTTCGGCTTCCTCTCCTGCCGCTAGATCCTCGCGCCCGCCGGTGCGGTATTGCTCGGCCGCATCTTTGCGCTGGTTAGAGGCACGTTTTAAGACCGCCAAGGTTTCCTCGTCAGCCAACATCTCATCGGGTTTTTTGCCCTTAGTCACCGCTTCATTGGTAAAAGCTGACAGCAAACCCCGAATGACCGCTAACTTTACGGTATCTTTGGCTTTCATGGCTTCCTTCAATTCTCCCTTTATTTTTTCATGCAACATTTGATATTGGGTTATCTAATTAATACTAAATCTAGCAGATAAAGGCTTTTTTCTCAAACAAATAGCCCGGAAACAGGTGGTTTCCGGGCTGCTAATCCTTTTTCTCAAAACTGAGCTTGACGCCCAGTTCTTCGGCAGGTTTTGCACCCTTCCCGCGGAAGAAATCCTCGAGGATGCTTAGGATAAATTGTACGGTGTTGGTGATACCGTTTCTGATCATCCTAAAGGGTGATGTTCGCCGGTGGTGGTTACTATGGCGGTGTTGGCTCATAGTTCCTCCTTTCTGTTACCAATTAAACACTATTCCTCAAGCTTTTCAAGAGGTGTTATACTTGCCGTATGGCAGACGAAAAAAACTTTAAAGAGGTCTACAAAGGTCTAAATAAGGCCCAAAAAGAGGCCGTAGATGCTATCGAGGGACCGGTGATGGTTATTGCTGGTCCAGGGACTGGCAAAACCCAGATCTTGGCGATGAGGATTGCCAATATTTTGCGTCAGACCGACACGGCCCCAGAGCAAATTTTGGCTTTAACTTTTACCGAAAATGCGACAGGCAATATGCGTGAACGTTTAGCTTTTTTGATGGGTAGTCGGGCCTACCAAGTGGTGATAAATACTTTTCACGGTTTTTGTAACAATATAATTAAGACTTATCCCGAAGAATTCCCGAGGATTATTGGTTCGACTAGTATTACCGAGATTGATCAAATTGCTCTGTTAGAAAAAGTCGTGGCTACATTGCCGGTGAAGATTTTGCGACCCTATGGTGATCCTGATTATTATATTCGTAGTATGGTGGCGGTGATTAGTGATTTAAAGAGAGAAGGAATTAGTGTTGAAGAATATAAAAATATTTGTGCCAAGGCCGATAGTGATTATTGGCAAATTCCAGATTTGTATCACGACAAGGGTTTGTACAAAGGAAAAATTAAAAAGGGGTATGAACGTTTACGCCGAGAAATCGATAAAAATTTAGAGTTGGCGCTGGTCTATGAGCAATATGAGAATAGCTTGAATGAAAAAAAGCTCTATGACTTTAACGATATGATAATGGAGGTTTTGCGAGAATTGCGGACCAACCCAACTTTGTTGTCGATGTTGCAAGAAGAATATCAATATATTCTAGTTGATGAGCATCAAGATACAAATAATGCCCAAAATAAAATATTAGAATTAATTGCCAATTTTCACCCTAACCCCAATCTGTTTGTGGTGGGTGATGAAAAACAGGCCATATTTCGGTTTCAGGGGGCATCTTTGGAAAACTTCTTTTATTTTTCTCATCTTTACCCCCAGGCCAAGGTGGTTACCCTGACTAATAATTATCGGTCAGGTCAAAATATTTTAAATCAGGCTGAAATTTTGTTGCCAAGTAAGGCCAAATTATTGGCTCAAATAGAAAATGATAATCTGCCGATTAGGGTGGGGGGCTTTGGCTCGACCCTGGCCGAATACTTTTTCCTAGGCCAAGATATAAACCAAAAAATTGCGACAGGGGTAATGCCTCACGATATAGCTGTTTTGTATCGAGACAATCGTGACGCGATTTTTTTGTCCTCAGTATTACGCAAACTGGGCGTACCTTTGGCAGTAGAGTCTGATGATGATTTGTGGACAGATTTAGATATTCAAAAATTAATCACTGTATTTGAGGCGGTCGCTTTTTTTGGGGATGACTCTAAATTGGCCAAATTATTACATATTGATTTTATAGGAGTGGCACCAATCGACACTTATCAATATTTACGCCAAGCCCATGAAGAAAAATAGCCCCTAATCAAAGTGCTGGAGAAACAGGCGCCACTTACCTTCTCTTTATTATCTGATTGGAAGGTTATGGGCGAAAATAATGGTTTATTGTCGTTTGCTGAAACTATTTTAAAACAGTCAAAGTTGGTTGAATATATAGTCCGTGACCCAAAAGCTCGCGAGCGGCTAGAGAGCGTAGCAGCCTTTTTTGAGTTGCTGGCATCAGTGGTTGAGAGTAATCCGGAAGCGAAATTGCTTAATTTTTTGGAATTCTTAAGTATAGCCAAAAAACATAAAATTGTTTTAAAGAAAAAACGAGTTGGGGGACAGAAAGGTAAGGTTCGGTTGCTTACCGCACACAAAGCCAAGGGGCTGGAATTTGAATATGTTTATATTGTGGGGGCTTATGATGGGCACTTTGGCGGGCGGCACAATCGGGACAAACTAAAATTATTAAGTGAGGTATATAAGTTGTCGAACAACAGCAAAATAGATTATGAGGCTGTTGATGATGACGATGAACGAAGGTTGTTTTATGTGGCGTTGACCAGAGCTAAGGCGGGACTAACTATAACTTATTCGGTATTAGGAGAAGGGGGTAAAGAACAAAGCCCTAGTCGATTTGTGACTGACCTAAACCCAGAGTTGATTGAATATGTGGATGTAGAGAAATGGAATGTCTCTAGCCAAGAAGACCAAGTCCGACTGCTTTTACCAGCAGAAGAAAAGGATCACAGCTTGAAAGATAAAGAATTTATCGCCGAGCTTTTTGCTGGGCAGGGGTTATCGGTGACCGCCTTAAATAACTATTTAATCTGTCCTTGGCAATATTTTTATCGAAATCTAATCCGCCTACCGGCAATCCCCGAAAAGCACCAATTGTACGGGTCGGCTATCCATGGGGCCCTGCAGGATGTTTTTGCTCGGGCCAAAGATAAGGGCCTTAATCTCGAGGGGTTGTTGGCCAGTTTTGAACGCCGATTGAAAGATGCACCGTTGTCCCATCAAGACTTTTTGGAAACCTTGGCTAAAGGCCAGAAAGCGCTCGCTGGTTGGCATGAGACATACTCGCCCAACTTCAACTTTAATGTTTTGACCGAATTTAAAATCAAGGGAGTTTTGCTCACATCGGGCGTAAAACTGGTAGGAAATTTAGATAAAATTGAATTTTTGGAAAGTGGTAACAATGTAAATGTGGTGGATTATAAGACCGGTAAACCAAAAAGCCGTAATCAAATTTTGGGTGAGACCAAAGAGGCCGATGGAAACTATTTTCGCCAATTGGTTTTTTATCAACTTTTACTAAACTTGTTTGAAGACGGAAAATATCAAATGGTATCAGGGGAGATTGATTTTATTGAACCTAACAGTAGCGGTAAATATAAGAAAGAGAAATTTAAAATTACTGGTGAACAGGTACAAGAATTAAAAAAAACTATTGAGCAAGTAGCCAATGAAATTCTCAGCCTATCTTTTTGGAATAAAACCTGTGCTGACCCCAAGTGTGATTATTGCCGGTTGCGAGAATTGATGAAATAGGAGTTGTTTTTAATAAAAAAGAAGAACACACTGATGATCCAGCTTGACCAAACTTGGGGTGAGAAAAAATAAGCTTCACGCAGGACTCCTGCAGGTTGTCCAAATGGGACCTTCCGAAGTTTTGGGTTCGATACCCTAGCAGCTTAACTTTTTTTGTAAATGAACGTTTCAAATCAGTGCAACATACACAGATCCCCCTCAAGTCCGTTGGGCTGGCCTATTAACCAGTAACAAGTATAACTAGGCAGTATCCACAAGGTTGTAGGCAAAGTAAAGACCTAAAAGGACAACGAGACCGAGGGCAGCAAATAAAAATTTAAAATCAAAAATAATTAGAAATAGTCCTACAGACAGCGGACCGATAATATAAGAGACAGACACTAACATGCGCGACAGAGAGAGGATTGTGCTGTCTTCGTGTTTAATCTTTTTAAACAAATATGTTTCTTTGGCTATTTCTACAGCGGCGGCACCAACGCGAGTAAGACATAAGATAATAGCCCATAGGACTACCATGCCTGGTGGTAAAAAGATAATTAAGGTGGTGGCAAAGGCCATTAGAATAAGGCCGGTAATAATAATTTCTTTCTCTCCTATCTTTTTATCACACAACAAGCCAAGCGGGTATTGAATTAGGACAAAAGGTAAAAGCATTATAGTAAAAATAAAGCCAATTTGGTCCCAAGAAAAACCCATGGCTTGATGGAGATATAATGGGGTATAAATTACCATCAAGGCATAAAAAAAGTTTAAAATAAAATCAATACCTAAAATGTTGCGCAAATCTTTGTCGAGCTGATTTTTAGGACGCCATAGTATGGCCCATGGATTGCTTGTAGGGTTTAACTTGGAGGTGATCTCGACGCGAGGTAATTTAAATAGTAAAAATAAAAAAGGAATGAGGTTTAAACCTGCTACCCCATAAACCAATTCATAATGGTTACTACCATCTAAAATAAGGCCAGTTATGATTGGCGAAATAAGCCAAGCGGTGTTAATAATAGTCAGAAACAAACCACGAATACCGCCGGTTATTTTATTAGTCGAAAAATTTTCTAAATATAAGTCAAGACTATAGCGTAGAAGCGGAGCCGTGGCATAAAAAACAAGGAAGAGACCGATGCCAACCGCTAATACTTGATCGAAAATAAATAAACCAGTTAAAGCGATAAAACTTACTAACCCTAAGAGAGCAAGCGAGGTTTTAAGTCGGATTGTCTTTAAAATGCTTGGCCAGATTAAAAACAAAAACAAAGAAATAATTGAAGAGGCAATATAAATCAAACCGATTTGGTCGGTCCCAATAATTTGGGCTAGGAATGAAGAGTTGGTGTAGGAAACCAATGACACACTAAGTGTCATAAACAGCGCGGTTAGATAAATGAAAAGACGGAGATTAGTAGGTACTTTAATTATCATTACTTATTATAAAGTTATTGTAAATTATATTTTTTAAACCTCAATCAGTACCGGTAAAATAATTGGACGTTTGTGAGTTTTTTGGAATAAATAACGAGCGGTTTCTTCACGCACGGAATTTTTGACATAGTCGAAATTGATCGGGTGCATTTTGCTGGCGGATTCCTCGATAGTCTTTTTGATTAAGTTGCGTACGGCGTGGAGCATTTCTTGGGACTCTTTGAGATAAACAAAACCCCGCGAGATGATATCTGGCGATTTACGGACCTTGCCTGTTTTGATATCGATCGTGGCGATAATCACAAACATTCCATCTTGGGATAAGAGCTGGCGGTCACGAATCACCACTTCCTCGACATTGCCAGTACCTAGACCGTCCACCATCACCACCCGACTAGACGCGCTTTCTTTGAGGGATTTAAATTTGGCGCCCTTTTCGCCGATTTCGATAATCATCCCGTTATCCGGAACAATTATGTTGGCTGAGGCCATACCCAATTCCTCGGCAATACGTTCGTGGACCCGTAACATATAGTGGCTACCATGCACAGGGACAAAGAACTTTGGTTTGATCATTTTGTGGATATACTCTATTTCCCCCCGATAAGAGTGCCCTGAGGAATGGATTTCGGCGACGCCATAATGCAAGATGCGCGCGCCCTGGCGAGCGAGGTTGTCTTTTAGACGGCCAACACTTTTTTCATTTCCCGGGACGACCGAGCTAGACAATAAAACGGTGTCACCTTTGTGAAGTTTGACGTATTTGTGAGTTTTGTTGGAGATACGCATCAAGGCGGCAAATTCATCACCTTGGGCGCCCGTCGCCAAGATGACCAATTTGTTTTCGGGGTATTCATCCATCCGTTCGGCACCAACAATAGTCGAGTCTTTTATTTTTAAGATACCCAATTCGCGGGCAATCTCGACATTGGTTTTCATTGAGCGACCCTCGACAACCACCTTTTTGCCGAGGAGTTCGGCTGCTTGGATCACATAAACAATGCGGTCAAACAACGAAGCAAAGGTGCTAACAATAATGCGCCCGGGTGCATCTTGAATTAGTTTTTTGAGATTATCGTGAACAATTTTCTCAGGAAAAGAAAAACCTTCTTTTTCAACATTGGTCGAGTCGGCAATAAGTAGGAGATTGTTTTCTTCGCCCAGTTTTGTATAAGTTTCAACTTCAAATGGCGCCGGGATATTGTCTTTGGTCTCAATCTTGATATCGCCCGTCATGATAATGTTTCCGTAAGGGGTTTCGATAATCAAGCCTAAGGTGTCCGGAATAGTGTGGGTCGCTCCAAAAAAACGTAGCTTAAATTGTCCCAGGCGAACAGTATCGGTCTGGGTGACAGTATTGATTGTTAGTTTTGGCAAATGAACAAATTCCTCTTGGCGTTTTTTGATCATTACCCCGGTTAAGAGACTGGTGTAAATAGGCGGGTTGCCAATTTTGGGCATAACATAGGGTATACCTCCGATGTGGTCTAAGTGACCGTGGGTGACCACCAGACCCCGGATTTTATCTTTTCGGGTTTCTAGATAGGTGGTGTCAGGGATAATATAATCTACCCCGGGGGCATTTTCGTCGGGGAATTGGAGGCCGGCATCGACAACAATAATATCGTTGCCCAACTCAATCGCAGTCATATTTTTGCCAATTTCTTCTACCCCACCCAGAGGGATAATACGAATAGTATCAGCGGAAATAGGGCTGACATCTTTTTTTGGAGCTGGATTAGAATGGGCCGAGCTAGGACGATGACCGGCGGGGCGGTGGGAGTGACGGCTATTTTTGGAAGGATGTTTGGCGGAATGGGGAACACTCGTCGGCATTTTTGGGACATGTTTATTGTCGGGGGTGGCGCCGACGGGGGCAGTACTGGCTTGATTTAGGACTGGTCGTCGATTTGGACTTTTAGGGCGGTGCTCGACTCTGGTTGATTGATCTCTACGAATTGGAGGCATAATAATTTATTTTAACTAAGTAATAATGATTAAATATTTTTGGTGGTAGAAGCGGTGTCAGAAGCAGTATTGTCTGGAGCAAAGAATGGCCAAACTTTATCTGTGGCTAGATACCAATCATAAATGTGGGCAAAACGATCAGCGGGGATATTAATATATGGCAGATCCATCTCTCTAATATCTTCAGAAATGACATAAATAAAGTCTGGGCTGTAGATAAAGACGGCTGGGTGGTCGTTGCGAATAATCGTGTTTAATTTCTTGATATCGCCAGCCAAAAGGTTTCGATTTTGTTCGGTCTTAATTTTTTCTAATAATTTGTCGGCTGACGGGTTGGCATACATGGCAACATTTAGACCAGGGTCACTGCGTTCGCTTGAGTGCCAGAACGAATATAGGTCACTGTCAGCCCCGGTAGACATTCCAAACAATAAGGCATCGTATTTGCGGGGACGAATACTAGTTTGTTGGAGGTCGCTTAGATCCTGAACCTTAATGGTTACCTTTGCGCCCATTTTTTCCCAAGTATTTTCGGCTAACCGAGCAATCGCTTTTAGCTCAGTCGTGTCGGCCGTGGTGATAGTAAATTCTAGACGCAGGGTTTCTTTGCCAACAGTCTTTTGCAAAATACCATCTGAACCTTTTTCCCAACCAGCCGAAGTTAAAAGATTTTTAGCTTTTTGGATACGTAGGCCGATAGGTTCGCTCAGGCCAATCTTTTTTTCATACCCGATAGAGCTAGGAGGTAATGGGCCATCGATGGGCGTAGCAAAATTTTCTAAAATATTTTCGACAATATATTTTCGGTCCAAGCTTTGCTCTAGGGCCTTGCGGACTTCAGATTGAGTAAAAATTTTTGCCTCATTTTGGTTCCAGAAAATTCCAAAGACTCGAGGTAGGGGGGTTTGCTTTACTTTAGCACCAAAACGTTGAAGTTTTTGGGCCGACAGAGGAGTAATACCACCTAAATTGTCGATAATATTTTTTTGAGCAGCGTCGATTAGTTCTTCTTCGTTTGGATAAAAATAAAAAGTAATTTCTTCAATATGAGCTTTGCCGAGAGCAAAATCTTTAAAAGCTGACAAATTGTAGTAAATTGGCAATCCGTCGCTAGAATATTTTACGGATTTAATCATGTACGGGCCACTGCCGATGGGTTGAGCATTTAATTCACTAAAAGCCAAAGTTTCCGAGGCAATCTGGCCCCAAATATGAGAGGGTAATATACCAATCGTGGTCTCGCCGATAAAGGCGGAATATGGTTGAGGTAGGTTAAAGATAATTACGCGGTCACTTTGGGCGGTTACTCCCACCCCCTCCCAATTGATTGCTTTGGGGCTTTTGACGGCGGGGTCAACGGCTTTGTTGATCGTAAAAACGACATCATTGGCAGTGATTGGTTTGCCGTCGTGCCAAGTTAGGTTTTTGCGGAGGTAGAAGGTATAAGTTTTGCCGTCATTTGATATATCAAAACGTTCGGCTAGGTCGGGGATAAACTGGCCGTCAGTCCCCTTGCGCATTAGTCCGGAATAAATGACCGCTGATAAGTCTCGATCGGTGTCAGAAATTGCGAGCAAAGGGTTGATAAAACGGGGGGCTCCAATAACACCCTCGCGTAAAACCCCGCCGTTTTCTGGGACACCCACCAGAACGGTATTATTTAATTTCCACAAAGAAGAGATGATGGTAGCCCCACCGATAATAAGTAAAACTAAAATAATAATCTTTTTTGACAAAGGCAAAGATCGTGCCACCGAAGACAATTCAGTCGATATCGACATATACTATTTTATTGAATAATAATTTTTTTAGAACGACCAAAAAATATTTAGTCGAACCGGCTTAGACAAATAGGGCTAGAATAGCAGAACCAACAAACAAGATAGCTACCAAGATGGTTGAATTGAAGACAAATTTTTCGGCACCTCGTTTGCGATGGGCGTGAGTGGCTGAATCGGCACCACCAAAAGCTCCGCCTAAACTAGAGTCATTTTGTTGTAGCAATATGAGAGCCATTAGGAGAACAGCCAGAATAATCTGAATCCAAGGCAATAAGGTAGAAATAGTTTGCATTCTATTTGTTAAAGTTTGAGCTAGCTAAAACTGCCAGCGAGAACTATTGGAGATGATTATAGCAAAGGTTTTTAGGGATTGCAATATTTATAATTTGACGCATAATACAAGCTTGAATTACTAGGCTAAAGGGGGTATTTGGCCCTATAAAATCTAAAGTAAAAATATGAAAAAAAATAAAGCAAAAATCAGACCCTTGGGCGATAGGGTGTTGCTAGTTATAGACAAAAATCCCGAAAAGACCAGTTTGTCGGGGATTATTATTCCAGACACAGTGGGTAAAGAAAGACCAGAGCAAGGGCTGGTGGTCGCGGCCGGAGAGGGTCGTGTCGACGAGGCGGGCA
>JAUPVZ010000014.1 GCA_030916795.1 Patescibacteria group bacterium | reverse complement strand
GAGAGTGCAGAAAAATCCCAATGATACCAATGCGTGGGTAAAATATGCCTTGGCTACTTATGCTATGGGCAACAAAGCTAAATCTCTACAAATCTTAGACCAAGCTGTTATTGCCAATCCGGCATTTAAAACCGAAGCGGATAAAATATCTAATATAATACAAGAAGGGCGCGCTGTTATTGAGTAGATAGCCGAGCACCAATGGCTCAGCTGGTGCTCGGTTGACTTTCTGGTCCTTATCTGCTAAGATACTAGTGTGAGTGTAGTAGTATATTCTAGATTTCGACTCCTCAAGAACTAAATGTCTTCACAAAGGCCCCTCCGGGGGCTTTTGTGTTTGCAATATGTGGCCTTTTGTATATGATAAAAGGGTGGGTTGTCGGTACAAGTGGCCGGCGATTGCACTCACATTAAGACATTTAGCCTTTGGAGTTTCGCCTCGCCGGCCTCTTGTGCCGTCGGGCAACCAAAACAAACAGCGACTACTTTAAAAAGTAGTCGCTGTTTGTTTTGATAAATATATTTAAAAAAGTTTAAAAAATTATTTTTAAATAATAAAAAATAATTTTAGTTCAGTTAAAAATAAAATATTATATTTTTTGTGTAATAAAATATTTTTTACTTATCCACATTTTTTTAGCAAAAAATATTGTTAGTATGTTTTGTTTGAAGGATAATGTAATTAAGAATTTGTAACAACAAAATTTTTCATCGACAAAATTTCCCAAAAGGTCGAAGGTTGTTGCAAACATTTTAAAAATAATTTTTCTAAACCATGGCAAAGAAAAAAGCTGCCAAGAAGAGCGCTAAGAAGCGCCCAGCAGCAAAAAAGAAGGCAACTAAAAAAGCTGCCAAGAAAACTGCAAAGCGCAAGACTGCAAAGCGCCGCAAATAGTTTTCAAAAACACCCCGCCTGCCCAAAGCAGACGGGGTGTTTTCTCTTTATTTCACCAATTTTTAGTGCATATCCAAGAGGGGGTTTTTATGCTACAATAGAGCTTTCTATTAAAGACAAAATCATGAGTATTTTCAAGGCTTTTTTCGGCGACCAGAATGCTAACGAGATTAAAAAGATTAGCCCTCTAGTTGATAAAATAAACAATCTAGAGGACATTTTTTCGTCTTTGTCGCCCGAAGATTTAAAAAACAAAACCCTAGAATTTAAAAAACGTATTCAAGATGGCGAAACAGTTGAAGATCTTTTACCCGAAGCTTTTGCCGCGGTACGCGAAGCTGCCAAGCGGACTTTGGGCCAGCGTCACTTTGATGTGCAGTTGATGGGTGGGGTGGTGCTTGCCCGCGGTGGTATTGCCGAGATGCGTACGGGTGAGGGTAAAACATTGGTCGCTACTGCACCGACATATTTACATGCTTTAACCGGCAAAGGGGCTCATGTTGTGACAGTGAACGATTATCTAGCGCGTCGTGATGCTACGTGGATGGGCCAAGTTTATAATGCCTTAGGTATGTCGGTTGGGGTGGTCAATCAGCACGAAAGTTTTTTGTATGACCCGGCCCATACCGAAAAAGATCAAGAACGAGACGATGTTGCCTCATACAAAGTTGTTTATGAATTTCTCAAACCTTGTACCAGACGCGATGCCTACTATGCCGACATCACTTATGGTACCAATAATGCTTTCGGTTTTGATTATTTACGTGATTATCTAGCCCATTCTGACAATCAGCTGTCCCAAAGGCGCGCCAAAGATGAACGTCATCACTTTGCGATTGTCGACGAAGTCGACTCGATCCTTATCGACGAGTCGCGCACCCCACTTATTATCGCTGGTCCCGTGGCCGAAGCCGAAAATCTATACGGTACTTTTGCTGCTTTGGTCACATCATATAAAGAAGAGGAAGATTATACGGTTGATCGCAAGTTCCACTCCATTGCTTTGACTGAGCGAGGTATCGAAAAAGCAGAACAGGCCTTGGGTGTCGATAACATTTATACCGACAAGGGGATAAAATATGTGCATCATCTAGAAACAGCGGTGCGCGCCAAAGCTTTGTACGAGCGTGACAAGTCTTATGTCGTCAAAGATGGCGAAGTAATTATTGTTGATGAGTTTACGGGCCGACTTCAGCCCGGCCGTCGTTGGTCCGAGGGTTTACACCAAGCGGTTGAAGCCAAAGAAGGGGTGGCGGTCAAAGAAGAGTCACGCACCTATGGCTCGGTGACTTTGCAAAATTATTTTCGTTTATATCAAAAGGTGTCTGGTATGACCGGTACCGCCAAAACCTCGGCGGAAGAATTTGAAAAAGTTTATGGCCTCGATGTTGTTTCTATTCCGACCAACAATACACCAAAACGTATTGACCACCCCGATTTTATTTTTCAAACCGAAACCGGCAAGTTTAAGGCCATTGCCAAGAGGGTACGAGAGCTGTATGACCAAGGTCAACCGGTTCTTATTGGCACTGTGTCCATTGAGAAAAATGAATTATTGTCGGCTTATCTAAAAAAAGAGGGGATACCACATGAGATATTAAATGCCAAAAACCACGAAAAGGAAGGCGAGATTATTGCCAGTGCTGGCCGCAAGAAGGGGGTGGTGATCGCTACCAACATGGCTGGTCGCGGGGTAGATATAAAGCTGGGGGGCAAGACAGCCACCAAAGAGGAAGCAGAAGAGGTCAAAAATCTCGGTGGCTTGTTTGTCCTCGGTACCGAGCGTCATGAGGCCCGCCGAATCGACAACCAGTTGCGGGGCCGGTCAGGCCGACAGGGGGACCCGGGAGCCACCCAATTTTATATTTCTCTCGAAGATTCCCTAATGAAAGTTTTTGCCTCTGATCGGGTGAAAAATATGATGGGGCGGTTTGGTATACCCGAAGATGAACCCATTCAAAATATTATTGTTTCGCGAGCTATCGAGAGCGCCCAATCGCGTATCGAAGGGATGAATTTTGATAGTCGAAAACATTTGCTCGAATATGATGATGTGGTCAACTTCCAACGGGTGACGATGTATAGCCGGCGGGAGGACATTTTGCTTGGGGGTAATGCCGAGATTATGACCTTTCTCGAACGGGCGGCCGTTGAGCTGGGTTTGAGTGAGGAAGAAAGTCGCGCCGTTACCGATCAGTTTAATTCGCAAATCGCTTCGCTGGGCCAAGCTTATGTTTCGGCGGTGCGAGAGATGATCCTGCAGGTGGTAGATATGTATTGGATGCAACACTTGGAAGCGATCGACTATATGAAGGGTTCGGTCCGTTTGCGCGCCTATGGCCAGCGTGACCCGCTGGTGGAGTTTAAGCGCGAGGGGCTGCGGATGTTCAAAGATTTAGAAGCATCTATTTTTTCTGATGTGTTGAAATTGTTACCAAATATTGGGGCCGAACTAGCGCCAGTAGAAACACCAAAATTGCACGAAGTGCATACCGATATCACTGCTTTGCCAGGGGCCGACCCGCTAAATGTCGGTGATGTGGCCCAGGCCCCAACTAGTGAAGAAAAAGTCGGCCGCAATGACCCGTGTCCATGTGGTAGCGGAAAAAAATATAAAAAATGTCATGGCCAATAAAGACAAATGGCTTGTTGATCGAGAAAAATAGTATCAAAAATGGCAGAAAAATAATAAAAACATTAAATAATATCAAAAAATCGCGCTGGGCGCGATTTTTTGTGTGGATAACTTTTAAAATATAATTCAAAAAAATATTGAAATCCCCACCAAAAATGCACCATAATTTATGGTGTATTTTTGGTGGGGATTTATCCACAAAAACTCTTTATTTTTCAAACTAAAAATCAATAAAAATGATATAATTTTACTAATCAAATAGATGCCAACAAGTTACGGAAAATTGCTAAAGAAAATCCGTTATTATGTGTTGGTTTTAAGGCAAACAATTTTAAGTTTTGCTTTTTCGAAGTACCGATTGCCGAAAAATATCATAGGGCAAATCAAAACTGTTTTTCTAGCCGTTGTTATTTTCACCCTTCTTCTTTCTCCGCTGGGTGCCACCGCTGCCATAAACCAGCAAATAAATTATCAAGGCAAACTTACTACCACTGCTGGTGTTGCGGTAGACGATGATACCCGTAGCACGGTATTTTCTCTTTACACTGCTTCGTCTGGTGGTACGGCTGTCTGGACCGAAACCCAAAGTGTCACCACCACCGATGGCTTGTTTAGTGTAATGCTGGGCTCGGTCACTTCACTGGCCTCGGTTGATTTCAACCAAACTTTGTATCTAGGGGTAACAGTTGGCGCTGACAGCGAGATGACCCCGCGTAAAACTATTGGCGCCGTGCCAGCGGCTTTTTATTCAAGTAACTCCGACAAACTCGACAACCTCACTTCATCTGATTTTCTTTACGCCACCACCACCAATGCTTCCGCCACTATTACTGCTTTAAATGTTACTCGCTCAACCACCACCGCCGCCACCACAACCAGTTTGTATGTAGCAAACAGTGCCACTTTTGGTGGGGCGCTTGTGGTATCGGGAACAGGGACCAGCACCTTCAACGGTGACCTTAGTTTGGCTGGCACCAATGCCACTTTGATGATTGGTAGTAATACAGCCGAAAATAACTATCTTAAATTTAACTATTCGCCAACTGGTGGTGGTGATGTTACTGGCCAGCTTGAGGGGGTGGACCAAATGTCATATGGGTTCAACAATCGGGGGTATTATGGTGGTACCGCTGGGACAACCGGTGGGCGAACAATATATTTCTTAGACCGGGTGACTGGCCTCAATCGGGGTGGGTTCAATGCCTCGGGCGATTTTTATGTCGGGCCTTCTACCACCAACTATGGTTTAAATGTTAAAGGTCCTAATTCCGGAGTCACTGGTCTGACAGTTTTGTCAAATGGTTATGTGGGTATCGGTACTAGTACTCCAGATACAGATTTGTCGATTTTTGCTAGTACCGGCACCACTACTTTAAAGATTCATAATTCTGGCACTGATCTAAATGCCGTGCTGCAATTTATGGAAGATACGGTGGGGCAGGGAATGGAACTTTTTTACGATGCCAATGGCAATGACCTTACTATTCGGGGTATCACTGAACAAACACCAATTTTTACCGCCGAGCGGACCGGTCGGGTGGGTATCGGCAAGGCCAACCCTTCGACTGAATTGGATATTGTTGGTACTGCATCTTCTACTGGTCTGGTGG
>JAUPVZ010000002.1 GCA_030916795.1 Patescibacteria group bacterium | reverse complement strand
TTTTGGCACATAACCCAAACCTTTTTCCAGCACCAACTCCATCTTCAAAGTTGTATTTTTGTCAGTCACAGAAGCAATGTGTTGATCCTTATTGACCACCTCCACATCACCAGTAGTCTTGATATCCCCAGCGGTGACATCTTTTATTCCAGAAATCTCTAAGTTTATAACCTTTTTCTCGTCCCCAACCACCTTAAATCTAACTTTCTTAAGATTCAAAATGATAGAAATGACATCTTCTTTTACTCCATTTAGAGTAGAAAATTCATGTTCGGCCCCTTCTATTTTCACCGCCGTAATCGCAAATCCTGGCAATGAAGACAAGATAATGCGACGTAGTGAATTACCCAGCGTATGACCGTATCCTGGGTAAAGGCCTTCGATCTCATACACCCCAAAATTGTCTTCCTCGGAGACAATTATCGGTTTTGATGGCAAAATAATATTAAAATCTGGCATATTGCGCTCTAGGCTATACTAATAAATAATTCGATTAAACCCGGCTATAGAACTCCAGGATCGAAGCGAAATTAAGATTCGACTCATTCTCTCCATACTCTGGGCTACCCTTTACCTCACCGGTCATATTTTTCTCATCAATATCTACCCAGTTTGGCGAAGTATAGGTCTTCAATCTCTCTTCTAAGCTCAAAAACATTCCTTTCTGGCGGCTTTGGGAACGGACAGAAACTATATCTCCAATACGGATTTGGGCCGAAGGAACAGTAATACGGCGGTTATTAACCAAAATATGACCATGGGAAACCATTTGACGGGCTAGCAGACGGGAATTGGCCAGACCTAGTCGGAAAACAATATTATCTAGACGACTCTCTAAGAGCTTAAACATTTCCGCCGAAGTATTTTTATCCTTCATTGAGCGGACCAGCTTGATATAATTTGCAAACTGTCTTTCGTTTACACCATAGGTATATTTGGCTTTTTGTTTTTCAAGCAATTGTCGACCGTATTCACTAACAGTCTTTTTGCGGGTAATCTTTTTGTTGTCAGAACCAGAAATAGCAAACTTGGTAGTCTGCGTTTTAGAGAAGATTTTATCGTCTAGACGACGAGCAATTTTATATTTTGGTCCGATTCTAAGTCCCATAGTATTAAAGTAAATATTAAAAATTAAACTCGACGTGGCTTAGGTGCCTTTGGCCCATTAAACGGCACTGGCGTTTTGTCTTTGATAGAAAGGATATTTATTCCTTTAGCAATAAAAGACCGCACCGATGATTCTCGACCAGACCCGACACCCTTGATCACTACCTGTACCTCTTTGAGCCCCATACCTTGGGCCTTCTCGGCCAACATTTCGCCCACCTTGCCAGCGGCATAAGGGGTACCCTTTTTAGACCCTTTGTACCCTAGAGCACCGCTGGAGGAAGACAAAATAGCGTTACCAGAGGCGTCGGTCAACAATAGGTTGGTATTATTATAGGTAGCATTGACGTACAAAACCCCATGCTCAATTTTCTTTTTTGAAACACGACCAAGAGCTCGGGCCTTCGCCCCACCTGAATCATGTCCACCTTGTTTAATAATTCTTTTCTTTCCCATATTGTTTTATTTGATACTAGGTTATTATTTTTTATCTACTTTCTTCTTACCAGAACCCATTGTCTTTTTCGGACCCTTTCTGGTGCGAGCGTTGGTCTTTGTTCGCTGTCCTCTGACCGGCAAGCCACGAGAATGTCTGACCCCGACGTAAGATTTGATATCCTTCAAGCGTTTAATATTTGAGCTAACCTCACGCTTTAGGTCACCCTCAATTTTAAATTCCTCAACCGCCTTGCGGACATCATTTTCTTCACCAGCCGATAGCTCCGACGGGCGGCGTCCGTGTTCGATTTTTAGATTATTCAAAATCTCTTTGGCTCGATTACGACCAATACCATAAATAGCGGTTAGGCCGATTTCTAGTCTCTTATTTTCCGGAATTGTAATACCAGCGATACGCAACATATTTAAGAAAATAATTAAGCCTGCTTCTGCTTATGGCGGGGCTTGTTCTTACAAATTATATATAGATGTCCCCGTCTTTTTACCATTTTACATTTAGGGCATCTGGCTTTTATTGTCGACCGAACTTTCATTCTATAAATATTAAATTCTAAAAATTACATCCTTTTGATAATTCTACCTTTACCACCATATGGGTCTAGGAGAACCTCAACTTTGTCTCCAACCAACACCCGAATGCGATGCAAACGCATTTTACCTGATAAGTATGAAAGCAAAACATTATCACCCACTTGAACTTTAAAGTGGGTGTCAGGCAATGCCTCCAAAACCACACCAGAAACTATCTGCTCGTCACTTTTTGGCGCCGGGCCTTCTTGATTGGTATTCATCTTATATACCCTGCGTATAGTAGCAGATTTTAGTAATATTAGTCAAGACAGAGGTAATAATTAATAGGGTTATTCGGCTTCCCCCTGCAGAATTTCCTCGATAACTATTTTGTCGGAGTTATTGGGGATAGAGCTAGTCCAAGGCGGGCTAAGTTTCAATTTGGCACTTTCCACAGCTGGAAAGTCGGCCAATACCATTTCAAAGTTACCTTTATTGTAGCCACTAATGGCCTTTTTAAACTCATCTATCTCTACCTTCCAGACTAGGTGGGCGGTACCAGATGACTTGACCTCTATCTCACTCGCGGTCTGGGGGTCAATCTTATCCTTGTCAATAATCACCAAATTTAAAGTCGAAGAGTCTGGGATAGTGACTGTTTCGTCGTCATAGTCTGGCACATAGCGAGAGGCCAGATAGGTTGCCATTTTTTCTTCATTAAAGACTACACCGGTATAGGTCAAAGTGCCCACGATCTGAGCTTCACCTTCTTTAGCTCCTGGTTTTACCTCAAAACTAGTTGTGGTAAATAGTGAATCTTTAAACAGAATTTGTCCTTCTGGCACCGAGACGGTTGATTTGTCGCCCGCTTTAGCGGCTAGCTTTTGCTTTAATTCTGCCTCAGCATCTTGACGGTCTTTTTCAGATACCGTACTAGTCTTACCCACCAAACCACCGGTTAGGGCTGTCTTGGTTTTGGCATAAAACTTTTCATAACGAGGAGTATCCTTGAAGCCAGGAATTTTAAAATCAGCTTGAGCGATATTATATTCTGCTCCAGCTTGGTCAGCTGTAACGATGGCCAAGGCCTGGCCAGGGATCATTTTGCCCCCTTCGGACTTTTGACCAGGGACCACAACTTCCTTGCTGATGCGGTATATTTTACCATCAGTAGTTTCAAACCTGGTCTTGGCCACTAGGGTTTGGGATTCGGCGCTAAAGTCGTTAAAGATTGTAATTTGACCCGTGGCTTTTTCGGCCACATCTTTGGTCCCAGAGGCTTTTACGGTAATAGACTCAGAAATAGAATTGGAAATTGTACCAAACTCAAGCTCACCAGTAGCGGCCGAAGAGTAGGCGGTGAAGGTCTCATCTAGATTAACCTTGGCTTGTTTTGGTGAAATATAAACAGTGGCTTTGGCAAAAACTGAACCCACTACAAATACTAAAATAATAATGAAAGCGAGACCTAGACCCCAGATCAGATATTTTGGAATTTTTGGCATACGGCGTGAACGAAGGATTGCTTCTGCATCCCCCGCAATATGATTGTTAACACCCTCTTCCTCCGTGACAACAGCACTCGGGTTAAAGGGTATGGAACGGCGATAAGCGCGACCGTTTCCTTTTGGTAATATTTCGCGCAGACTTTTCTTATGATTATTGAGAGGTTCTTCTATCACGGTTTTATTTTTACTATCAATAACACCTTATTAGTATATCACAGATAATTCTGGGTAAACAACTGGGCTATTAGGTGGGCGGGCTGGCGGGATGGGACCAATAATTTGGGGTAATGCCCAGCCAAAAATTCCCCATTGGCGATGATTGACTGGTGTTCTGGTATCAACCTGGCCCACTCGCCCAACAATACCGCACTTTTGTCGTCCCCCACTACCACCAAAGGCAAATTTTCGGCCGGTGATTCATGTTGCTCTAAGATAGAAGACACGGCATAAACCCATTCATTTTTGATATCTGACAAGTCACTAGAAAAATTATGATGATTATGATTCTGCAATAAATCCTCGCCTACCAACTTTAAGGCCGAATAGGCCGAATGGATATTTTGGCCAGTGGTATCGGCAATTCTTCGCGCCAAAGTTTTGGTTCCAATAGGCACCGAGGCAATATCAGCAATCATTTGTTTCCTGACAATAATAATATCTGTCAGTTCTCCATTGATATCTAAAATAGCAAAATTATCATAATCCTTTAAAGTGTCGCGAATTATGGCAAAAGTCGACAGAATCCCCGAGTGAAATTGGGGTGTGGCCAAAGATCCCAACCCATCAGCAATTGACCGACTAATATTTTTTAAGATTTGCTTATCACTACTACTAGCAAAATGGTGAACAATTTTTTCGCCGTCCGTGTCAAATTTTAACTCATTTTGCTTTATACCCTCTAGTTCCAGGCCCAAAATAAGGCTATCCATTGGGGTAAGCTCGTAGCCATTGGAAGTATAGCTGTCTAAATGCCTCTTTAGACCCTCCTTGACTATATCCACTACCAAATTTGGATCACTACCCTTTTTAGTTAGACGCATTT
>JAUPVZ010000013.1 GCA_030916795.1 Patescibacteria group bacterium | reverse complement strand
GTTGTTAGAAATATTTGGAGTGCCTCTTAGTATTTTGCCAGCAGTGGCTGGTTCGGCGAGCCTGTTTGGTACCTTAAGGCGAGACATCGTCGGTGGTAATATTCCGATCGGGGCAGTGGTGGGTGACCAAGAGGCCAGTGCAGTAGCCGCGGGGCTTGAAAAAGGGGTGACCAAGGTTACCTACGGTACGGGGGCGTTTGTAGCTCAAGGTTTGGGCGAAAATTTTGCTTTGTATAATGATTTCTATACCACCCTTGTCCCTGGTTTGTACGGCGCTGAATATATGATCGAGGCCAAAGTAGCCGGTTATGGTGAAAAGGTAGATAAATATCTAAAAGATCCAGTTAAACTAAAAGAGATTTTGACAGCATTAGCCGATGATGTGGCTAAAATATTGGCCAAGTTGCCTTTACCTATAAACCAGTTGATTGTCGATGGGGGCATCACCCAAGACGAGTTTTTGGTGGCTGAACAAGAACGAGCTACTGGTCTAAAGTTGGTTAAACAAAAAATCTATGATGGTACCAGTCTAGGGGTGCTATATCTACTGCAAGATTTTTTGAAACAGCCAAGGGTTTGACAAATTTTTTAATAGGGATATAAAGTAATAAGACTTTTCTCGTGGGCGACACCAGCAATGCCGCAACGTGCTGGGATGCTCCCTCCTTGTTTGCCGCCCACGAGAACCTTTGACCACGTTCCCTATCCGGAAGAGAGGACTTGCTGGTTTTATCCATTCCAGCTCCTTACTCTCTTCTGGGTAGGGGTTTTATTTTGCTTTTGGATTTATAATTTTGTTAGTATTAATAAAGAAAGGAGGGTTGGTCTAAAATGAATATCCGGCGACCTCGGGACAGACCAGACTAGCAAAAATTAAACCTTTACGTGTGTACCCCTTTGAAGTGCAAAAACTGCCTATTGTTGGCGAGCACAGAGGAGGGGTATTTTTTATATTAATTTGGGTTCGTATCCTGCTGGAGCCGTGGCTAAATATTCTTCGATTTTTTCTTTAGACAAAAGTCCTTCTTGGGCCCCTACATACTGGACCACCGACATCGAGTTGATCGGGGCGCGTTTTAGGGCCTCGGGTATAGATAGACCAAGGGCGATAAAAGAGGTAAAGGTCGAAGCAAAAGAGTCGCCAGCGCCGGTGCGGTCGACCGGTGGTTTTGGGTCGGGATAAATAGGCATTTGCCAGGTTTCGTTGCCGTCGTAGACATAAGCTCCGCGGGGGCCGTCGGTAAGTACTACTATTTTGGGGCCCAAATTTTTTATACCCAGTAAAAGATTTTTAATATCAGTTTCGGTAGGAGTTTTTAATATCCTCCTTGCTTCCTCTAGATTGCAGAAAAATATTTCGGTGTGGGCAAAAATATCTGGCAATTGCTCGGCCCCCAAACCAATTTGAAAAGTACCCGGTTGAAAGGCGAGCTTGGTGTCGGGGTTCTGCTTTAGCCAATCTGCAAGTTGCCGATGGAAATCAAGCGAGTTTTCACCAAGTGAACTCAAATAAATCCAGCGGGGGTTACCGATTTCCGGCAATTCATAATCATATTTCTCGTGCTTGATCAAAATAGTGCGCTCGGCACCATACCACAAGACATAGTGGTAATTGGTTTTTTGTCCGTCATTTATTTTGATCGAGGTGGTATCGATATTTTCTTTTTTTAATTGGTCTAGGGCCTCGGTACCTTCTGGGTCAGAACCAATATTAGATAGCAGCCCGGCAGTTAGACCAAGACGAGAGGCAGAAACAGCGGCATTGGGGGAATTGCCGACCGCTGGCACAATTGTCACCGATTCATAAGGGATTTTGTCACCAAAAGCGAGGCAAATTTTGCAATTGTCTTTGTTTATATCACAATTTACCTCGGCGTCTTGTAGTTTGATAAAGGCGTCGGTGGTAATATCGCCAATCGCCAAAATATCGAGCATTTTGTCCATAATTTAGATTTATAACTGTTAGATATTAGTATCATATCATATTGGGAGTGGACTTATGATAGAATAGTGGGAATGAAAACATTGCTTGAATATATAAACGAGGCCGATAAGGGAGGGTGGGCATTGGGGCATTTTAATATCTCTAATATCGAGGGCTTGTGGGGGGTGTTTCGGGCGGCCGAGGCCGAAAAATTGCCAGTGATTATTGGGGTGTCCGAAGGGGAGAGAAATTATATTGGTATTAAGCAGGTTAAGGCCTTGGTAGACAGTCTGCGTGCCGAGTACGATTACCCAGTATTTTTGAACGCGGATCATACCTACTCGCTAGAGGAAATAAAAAAAGTGGTAGATGCCGGATTCGACTCGGTAGTGGTAGATGGGTCTAAACTTGGTTTAGACGAAAATATTGCTTTGACTAAAGAAGCGGTGGCTTATGCCAAAAGCGTGAACCCAAATATTCTAGTAGAAGGGGAGATTGGCTATATTGGTACTTCGAGCAAATTGCTGGACGAAATACCAGAGGAAGCCGCGATTTCAGGCGCGGCGTTGCCGACGCCTGAAATCGCGGCCCAGTTTGTCCAGGCCACCGGCGTTGACTTGCTCGCGCCAGCGGTCGGCAATTTGCACGGGATGCTCAAATCGGGCACTGACCCGCGTTTGGATATTGAACTTATCAAAAAAATGAGAACCACTTGTGGTGTGCCACTTGTTTTGCATGGTGGTTCAGGGATTAGTGATGAAGATTTTACTATGGCGATCAAGGCAGGGGTGTCCATGATTCATATCAATACGGAGATTCGTGTCGTTTTTCGTGATGCCGTGAAAATGTATTTGCAAAACAATCCCGATGAAATTGCGCCCTATAAAATAATGGCGGGGGCAATGCATGCAATAGAAACCAAAACGGCCGAACGTCTGCGACTATTTGCTGGGCGCTAATACATTTTTATGACCATATCTCCAGATTTGCATGAGGAATTGAGACAGAGTTTTAAAGGTGATATTTCAGCGGACCCAAAAGTCTTGGCTCAATATAGTCACGATGCCAGCTTGCTGGAAGTAGTACCAGCGCTTGTCGTGTGGCCCAAAGACGAGGCCGATATAAAGGCCTTGGTTTCTTTTGTAAACAAAAATAAGCAAGCCAATCCTGGGCTGGCTATCACCGTGCGGGCGGCGGCTACTTGTATGTCGGGCGGGGCTATTGGCGAATCAATCATTGCCGACATCACCAGATATATGGCGGGAAGGGTGGAAATAAACCAAGACAAGGCCACTGTGTTGCCGGGTACTTTGTATCGAGATTTTGAAACAGAAGTTAAAAAAACTGGGCAGATGTTACCTTCGTATACAGCATCCAAGGATCTAAATGCTATCGGGGGGATGATTGGCAACAATTCGGGGGGCGAAAAAAACCTTCGTTTTGGTAAAACAGAAAATTATGTTGAGGCCCTAGATGTGGTGTTGGCCGATGGTAAGTCGTACGAAATAAAAGCTTTAAATAAAAATGAGCTTGAACAGAAAATAATTGAAGATAATTTTTTGGGGCAGATATATCGCCAAGTTTTTCATTTAATAAATAATAATAGAGAAATTATTAACCAAGCTCGACCGAAAGTTTCCAAAAATTCGGCAGGGTATTATTTGTGGAATGTTTGGGAGGGCGAGACTTTCAATCTAAACAAGCTAATCACTGGCGCCCAAGGGACACTGGGGATTGTGACCAAAGCTACTTTGCGGGTGGTTCCCGTCGAAGATAAAACAGAATTAGTAGTCGTCTTTTTGTCAGAGGTGGGCCAGGTGGCGGAGGTGGTAAATAAGGCACTAGCTTTTGACCCAGACAGTATCGAGTCCTACGATGATAAGACAATGAAGCTGGCTTTGCGTTTTTTGCCAGCGCTCGCTAAAAAATTAAAATTTGGTGGGCTGTGGAAGTTGGGCTGGTCGTTTTGGCCCGAATTAAAAATGACTTTGCAGGCGGGCCTCCCCAAACTAGTTTTGTTGGTCGAGTTTGCGGGCCGGGCCGATGATGATCTAAATATTAAGGCCCGCCAGTTTGTGGAGGAGATGAAAGCAATGGGGGTCAAGGCGCGTCAGACTAGCGGCCCAGCTGAAACCGAGAAATATTGGACCATTCGGCGTGAAGCCTTTAGCTTATTGCGCAAACATTTGGGCAAAAAACGGACAGCGCCTTTTATTGATGATGTGATTGTTGACCCTGCCCAGATGCCAGAATTTTTGCCAAAGCTGCGGGCGATTCTAGATGAATATGATTTGTTCTACACTATTGCGGGGCACGCGGGCGATGGCAATTTTCATATTATTCCGCTGATGGACCTGTCCGACCCAAAAAGTGGTGATATTATTATGGAGCTATCAGACCGGGTTTATGATCTAGTGGCATCTTTTGGGGGGTCCATAACCGCTGAACATAATGATGGTATTATTCGGACCCCTTATCTTGATAAAATGTATGGGCAAGAAATTATTGAATTGTTCGCCCAAATCAAGAATATTTTTGACCCAGAAAATATATTTAACCCTGGCAAAAAGGTGGGGGGAAGCAAACAGTACATCAAAGACCATTTGGCCACATCTTAAAATTTTTGAGAAAATTGGTATAAAAAAACCGGGGTCACGCCTTTGTGATCCCGGCTTAGTGGTAAGGAAAATCAATTCCCTACAGGCACCTTCCTCCTCTCTGGGGAGCTCTTCCCAGAAGCAATCTTCTCTCCCTGCCCCGGCAGATTCCCGATGTGGGCGGCGCCGTGTTCGTTGGGCCGAAGGGTGAGAACGCCTGCATGTACCACTACAACTAGTATAGCATATAAGTAAACTTTGTCAAGTAAGTTATCTTAGACCTAAATAAACGTTGATATATAAGCTTTTTTAGAGATACTTGAGATGTTTTAAATATTTTCCTTCGTTCTTGCATTTATTGGTAATTTACTCTATACTACCTCCGTTATGTTGACCCTAAATGCTGAAAAAAGAGAAGTATTTGGCAAAACCTTAAAGTTTGCCAGAAAAGACGGGAAGCTCCCGGTTGTTATTTATGGCCGAAAACAAGAGGCCGAAAATTATTTTATTGATACTAAAGAGTTTAATAAAGTCTATAAAGAAGCAGGGGAATCGACAGTGATCGAATTCAAAACTGCTGCCGGTGACCATGATGTGCTGGTAAAAGATGCTGACCATGACCCAATCTCTGGTGAGGTTATTCATGTAGATTTTTATGTTGTAGAAAAAGGGAAGAAGGTGGAGGTGGAAGTACCGCTAGTCTTTGAAGGGGAATCACCAGCCGTCAAAAACCTAAATGGGGTGCTGGTCAAGGTTATTCACGATTTGCCTATTGAGGCGATGCCTAAAGATTTGCCTCACGACATTACGGTGGATATTTCTGGTCTGGTGGACTTTGATAGCCAGATTACTGTCGCCGATCTAAAATTGCCAGCTGGGGTGACGGTTATGATTGAAGAAAACGAAGTGGTGGCGCTGGTCTCGGAACCAAAAGATGAACCTGTCGAATCTGAACCAGTGGATATCTCGGCGATCGAAGTCGAGCAGAAAGGAAAGAAGGATGAGGAAGGCGGAGAGCCGGCTAGCGAATAAATTTTTAAAACCCCCAGTGTCGCTTCGCGACACTGGGGGTTTTTGGTATAATAGACCAATGACCTTACAGACTAAATTTGCCCAGATTGGTATATTTTTTTTACTTTTAACATTGGTTCCCACTTTAGCCCTAGCGGAAACTCCGGAAGAAAAGGAAATTCGCGAATCAGCCTTGCGTAAAGAGCTGGCCCAAGTCGAAGCCGATATTGCTGCCAATACCAAAAAGCTACAAGCCAAACAAGGCGAGGCCTCGTCTATTAGTCGTGACATCCAGATTCTAACTTACAAAATAAACCAAGCCAAATTAAAAATCAGACAAAAACAAATCGAAATCGAAAGATTGGGAGGCGATATCACCAAACGCGAAAATACTATCACGACTTTATCTAACAAAATTGAATCCGAAAAAGAATCTTTGGCCGAGTTGTTACGCAAAACCAAAGAATTGGACCATGTGGATATGTCCGAGGTTATTTTGGGCCAAGATAGTCTATCGGGCTTTTTTGCCGACCTAGATTCATTTAATTTTATCCAAGCCAGTATGCATGGGTCATTTCAGGTGATGCGTGATACCCAAGTCGAAACCACCAAAGAAAAAGTTACCCTCGAGCGACGCCGTGATGCGGAACGAGATGCTAAACGCGTTATTGAAGAAGAAACCAAAAAGATTCAAGCAGCCGAAGCCGAGCAAAAAAGATTGTTAGCCCTTACCAAGCAAGCCGCCGCCTCTTATCAGGGTATTATTGCTGAACGAGAGGCTAGGCGGGCTGCTATTCGTAGTGCCTTGTTTAAACTGCGCGACACCACCAGTATTTCTTTTGGTGAAGCGGTAGATATGGCTATTCAGCTATCCAAAAAGACTGGGGTTCGCCCGGCTTTTGCGCTCGCGATCCTAAAACAAGAAACAAATATTGGCCAAAATGTGGGTACCTGTAAT